>DYDX01000090.1 GCA_020404425.1 Rickettsia endosymbiont of Pyrocoelia pectoralis | reverse complement strand
CTTTATGGGTACCGTTTTTTACTATATTCTCACTCCGGCATTCTTTGCATTCTTTCCACTCTTTTAACATCCTTATACCTTAACTTTTTTTTAAAGGATATTTTCTTCCCTACTCCCTGTCAACTTTTTTTAGGCAATGCCGCAGATACTAACAAAAAATGATTGACTATGAGTATCTTTAGATTTAGCATCCTTTGCTACTAGCTTCACTAAGGTCGAAGTAAGAGACGAGGAATAGTAACTCTAAAAATGATTGTATGATCAATAAGGAACAGCTAATTAATATTGGATCAGAAAATTAGCAGAAATTATTTTATCGCTTTATAACAGTAATATAAGCATACAAAAACAATTAGATGTGATATTAGCAAGTCTTGACGAAGATCCAAAAAAGATTGTTTCGCTGATTAAAGCTGAGATAGCATCTTTGAAAAGATCTAGTAGATTCATTGATTATTATGAATCTGGTGAGTTTGCTACCAAGATCGATCAATTACGTATGCATATTGCTAGGGATTTATTACCAAGATTTCCGAATCATGCTGTTGATTTATTAACAGCTTTTTTAGATTTACACCCCAAGACTTTGAATAGAGTAGATGATAGTAATGGTGTAATTGGAGATGTTTTTATTAAGGCTTGTGCTGATTTAGCAAATGCTTATATGGCAGTAACTACCTCTTTAGACGATATGATAGAGCTAGTATTCAATCGTTTTATGAATAATGATTATGCTGTTTATGATTATATAATTTCTAATTTTAAGACTATATTAGGTGATGAAGGTCTAAAGTCGCTAGAGCAGAAGCTAAAGCACGCTTGCAACTCAAAAAATACCATGAGAATAAGCATTGGCTTAAAACAGATAGCTGATTGCCAAGACGATGTTAACGCTTATATAGCTGCCTGTTCATTTAATGCAACACCGTCTGCTCACGAGCATTTAGAAATTGCTGAACGTTTTATAAAGCACTGGAAAGGGCAGGAGGCAATAGAATGGCTAGATTCCATAGATTTACCTCGTGCTCATTCGTGGCAGAACAAAAGAAAAGCTTTAAAAATAGAAGCTTTAGAGTTATGTGGCAAGTATCAAGAAGCACAAACTGAAAGACTACACTGGTTTGAAGAAACTTTAAGTCCCAGCGTTTACAAAGAAATTGTTAAATATGCAAAAGTGGATTTTATTGGATCATTTCATAAGGTTGCTATCCAAAAGGCACTAGAATACCATAATGCTTATGCAGCTATTACATTCTTGGTAGCTATTCAAGAATTTGAACCTCTGGCAATATTAGTACATTCAAAGAGTAGTGATTTGGACGGCAGTAATTACAATATTTTGCGTCCTGCAGCAGATGTGCTGCATAAGGTAGATCCGCTTGCTGCTACTTTATTGTACCGGAAAATGATACAACCTATTTTAGCAAACACTAAATCCAAATATTATAGTTATGCAGCTAAAGATTTAGTGACGTGCGGGATCTTAAGTAATAGAATTACCGATTGGAAACAACATCAGAATCATGAAACTTATTTTCTAGAATTATCAACGCAACATAAACGCAAAACCAGTTTTTGGGCAGCATATCAAGCAGCTATAGCTAAACAAAAGCAAAAAGAAGCAAAAATACTAAAAGATAAATCTTGAGGGTAATATATAATATTAATTATGGACTGAAATGTAACAGTTAATATTTGATCTAAATGATCTTGTATGTTAAGTTACTAGCCTTGATCACAACTATTTTAAAAGATTAGATATGTCTAAGAAACCTCCTAAGGGAATTTGCTAATAAGAATAAAAAAGATGATATGATGGATATATTAAGCTCAATGGCATACGAAGATATTGAGCTGCAGACAAGCGATTATTTTGCAGAACAAATAGTAAATATTTTACCTAAAGTCATGAGTACAGCTATTGATATGACAAAATTAGTTATTGAGAATAGAGTACGCAATGCTGAAAAAATGACCGATGAAGATATTTATCAAATTTATAATACATCATTTAAGCGTATGCATAAGGTATTGTCCGAAGAGTAAAGGAAGGATAATCGGACAAATCAGAACTAAAACTGTAGAAGTTAAGATTTAAGGAGATCGTTAATTTCAGCGATAGACAAACCGGTAATATGAGAAACCTCAGTAATTTAGAGTATGTCATAAAGTCTGTGTAAGTTGTAAGTATATAAAAAAAGGAGTTGCAAATAGTTAAATTTGCAACTTATCTATATTTTAAAAATTTACATAAAGGAGTTTTATGACAAAGAAATTAAACCTGAAGAAAGAAACG
>DYDX01000089.1 GCA_020404425.1 Rickettsia endosymbiont of Pyrocoelia pectoralis | reverse complement strand
TTTTTTGGCTCTACAAAATGCTCAAAAAAAATGGTCCATGCCCATCAGAGATTGGAAATTAGCTTTAAATCAATTCGCTATTTTATTTAACGATTGAGAATATACTTACACAGACTTTATGACATACTCCTTTGCTTGACTAAATCTACTAATAAGATTTATTCTTTGATTAATAAAATCTTTTTTTATGATAAAAACTTTACTCTCTTTCAACTTAGTAACTAATTTTGTCCGGTACTATAGGCTTGTCCACGGGATGACAATAGTACAAATATGCTACAATTCATAACCCTACCGCAGTTTTCCGATTATCAAAATACCTTAGCATTAATGGAATATTACGTTAATAAAGTTATTAACGATAAAGCACCGGAGATCGTTTATTTAGTTGAGCATTCGGATGTTTACACTGCCGGTACTAACCATAAGCAGGAAGAGCTGTTAAACCATAATAATATTCCGGTCGTCTATACGGGAAGAGGCGGTAAATTCACATTTCACGGAGCAGGTCAGCGTGTGATTTACCCCATCCTTAACTTAAACTTACCAAACCGCACTAAAGATTTAAAACTATATATAAAGATGCTTGAAGAGTGGGTTATAAATAGTTTAAATATTTTCGGGATAAAAGCCTATATTATAGAAGATAAAGTAGGAATTTGGGTGAATACAAAAGATAATATTCCGGCTAAGATCGCTGCGATAGGCGTAAGAGTCCGTAAATGGGTTACTTATCACGGTATAGCCGTAAATATTTCAACGGATTTAGATAAATTTAACGGTATTATTCCTTGCGGTCTTGAAAATTCTTTAGTAACATCTCTGAATGAATTAGGTGTTTATATTCAAATGTCTGAATTTGATACAATCCTTAAGAATGAATTTACTAAAATATTTAAATGATACGAAAATTTTTACTAACGGTTTTTATAATATTTGTTGGTTGGGCTAGTGGCTTTGGTTATTACTTATATTTGATAAATTCTTATAAGATTAATAGCAACACTACCGATGCAATAATAGTAGTTAATAATCAAGATTATAAGATTGGAACAGCAATTTCTTTGCTGAAAGCAGGTTATGCACCGATATTATTTATTAGTAGCGTAGAAAATTCTGAACAGTTACAAAGTTTGTTAAAAGAGCGTAACGTTATGGAGTAGCAAGTAATAATTGCTTCAAACAATTCAGATTATATTAAAAAAATTAAGGATTTTATTTTAATCGGCGATCTTAATTCAGTACGGTTAGTCGAATATAACTATAATATGCCTTTGGTGATAAACAAAATAACTAGTGCGGTTTCCTCTGTCGGTCATAATATTTATATAATCCCTCATCCTGTCACCCCTAAACAAGATTATAAGATATTACTTAAGTCATATAATAATTATTTGATGAGTTTGTTCAGGAGTTAATAGGCGTTATTGCGAGCTGATATATCCCCACGAAAGAAATAAGTTGAGGTATTAGAAGCAAAATATCATATTGAAAGTAGAATAAGTATGTAAAGAGTATGAACATAGAAGAAGTGTTAAATGAAGTACTAAAAGAGCAATGTCCGTGGATACACAATAGAAGATTAGAAGCGGTATTATAGTAGATGTTGCTGAAGGCCGCAGGAATAGTCAGAACTTGTCGCTTAGTGAGATGGGGCGATCAGTATCAGTCGAGGGAAAGATAAAATATAAGAT
>DYDX01000088.1 GCA_020404425.1 Rickettsia endosymbiont of Pyrocoelia pectoralis | reverse complement strand
GATCCATTTAATACAAATATTAGAGTAAGCGGGCAGAAAGAAATGAATTTTAATAATCCTTTTTTCACAGATATTATTAACCTCGCTTAAATAACTCTAAAGCTTCAGTAAGAGGTATATGACCACTAACCTTTTTAATGACGGTTAATTCATCATCCTCTATAATCACCGGTACAGATGTAACGTTATAATTTTCAAACAATTCAGGATCTATATTAAAGTTAATGCTAAGCTCTAATGCTTTCTGCCTTGTATCTAGAAAATTATTGTTAACAAGACCACGGATAACTAAAGTAGCATGCAGCTCTTCTGCTTCCTTGTAATATGCTTTTAAAGCCTCATCAGACATTGAGAAAGACACGAATATATATCTGTTACTTGCTGTAGCAATACTTCCACTAAATATCAAAAATATTAATAATATTGTTCTTAAAATCATTGCTAAACCTTTAGTTTTTACAGCATACAACAATCACGTTTACGCCATATTAAATAGCCAAAATCTTCACCTTTAACTGGAAACTCACGTCCTTGTTGCCACGTGGTTTCGCTCTCTCCAATCTTTTTACAGCTTCTTGTGTCAATAATAGGATATGTCATTTGCAACCTATATTGACTTTTCTTAATTACCGGCATCGGATATTTTCCGCATAATCCTCTTTTTCCGACATATCCCCATAACAATAATTCACGATGCATCTTTGCTATAAATTTTGATACGATTAATGAAGAGCTACCAACGCCTCCGTTATGATGTGCTAAAGTACCAGTAAACGGATATAAACCCCCCTGACACCCGGCACACCAAAACATCGCATCATTTGATAGACTACCATGACTACAACTTATGCAATCAGCTATGCATGCAACACTTGCTGCTTTAAATAACATGCTCTCAGGATTTAAGATGGTGCTTTTAACATCATCACCCCATAACGGGTCATATTCCGTCAAATACGCTATATCTACCTCACTCATCTCAAGACATAAAAAATCAAATAATATCTCAAGCCAATATATCACTGGATATATATACCAATGCACATGGTAAAATGCTGACCCTTCACCATCATCCTTTATGCCTTGTTTTATACTGCTACCTACTTTTAAACCTCCTAAATTTACCATGCACATCGGAGACTTTGTAACATCTACTAGTCTTACCGGTTCCCAAAATCCTATAGGAATACCGGGAACTGGCAGCGGAATATTAGGTCTTGTACATGCACATATAATATCTCTTGGTGATTTTGTATCAGTCATTGGACTTGATACAATTTTGACCCCCGCAATGGTAATCGGAAATAAACATTTCCAGCACACATCTGTTA
This sequence comes from Rickettsia endosymbiont of Pyrocoelia pectoralis, assembly GCA_020404425.1. GTDB lineage: Bacteria > Pseudomonadota > Alphaproteobacteria > Rickettsiales > Rickettsiaceae > Rickettsia. The sequence goes on along the minus strand of DYDX01000088.1, from coordinate 711 downwards.
CAGGACTCATCATCCGACCAACACACCCTACAGCTCCATAACTATTTGTATATGCTACAAATATGCATATCATCATTGTTAACTTTAATATTTTTCTCATAATTCAAAGTGTTATCTAGTTTCTTATGCTACTTCCTACTTGACAGAGCTTTACGATTTTATTAACCCCATTAAGGCGTATTAGCAGGTTATTATATCTCTCACCTGTTAATAATTGTCCATCTTACTCCTGCTACCGGCAAATCTTCTACTTCTTTATCTCTGCTTGCCGGTAGCTAAAAGTACCTCGCAATAAAGTTATAGCAATATTTCCTCTATCTTGAGTCTGCTTCCTTCTTGATCAACTATCGCAGGAGTTTGCTTAATACCGAATTTGTTAGTCAAACTACCACCCTGATCAAAATACACCGATCTTGATATTTGATCGCTTAACTCTAATACGCTTCCTTCAACTAATATTATTTTTCCTTGCTGCTTTACCGCCCAATCTATTTGCTCTCTATCTTCACCATTAATAAATATTAAAGGCTCGCCCCAATTAAGCTCTTCAAGCGGATTTACAGTAGTGCCAGCTGGGACTAAAATATTACCTTCCGCGTCCTTAATATCTTTGCTTTGCGTATATGTCGGATCAAAATAAAATATTCGCGGCTCTACAGTTCTTGATATGCCATCTACTGGTTTAGGTCTTAAGAGTCTTGCCTTGACTTT
>DYDX01000087.1 GCA_020404425.1 Rickettsia endosymbiont of Pyrocoelia pectoralis | reverse complement strand
CAATAACCTTTACTATAAGCGGAGTATTTATATAAAATATAATGAAAATTGATAAAAACTTACCCAATTATCTTACTATTGCTCGTATATTAGTAATTCCTGTTATTGTAATAACGTTTTATTTAAATACTCCTTGTGCACGTAAGATAGGAGCGTTACTATTTGTTTTGGCGAGTATTACGGATTTTTTTGACGGTTACGTTGCAAGAAAATATAATTTAGTGACAAGCTTCGGTAAAATGCTTGATCCTATTGCGGATAAATTACTTGTAGGTTGCGTTATTGTAATGTTGCTCAAAAAAGATAATATAGACGAAATACCTTGCTTGTTAATTTTATCCAGAGAGTTCCTAGTTAGCGGTCTTAGAGAATTTCTAGCACTAGTGAAAGTAAGCGTTCCCGTATCAACTTTGGCTAAAACAAAAACTTTCCTGCAAATGTTTGCTTTATCGATATTAATATTAGGCTCGAAAGGATCGGGGATTATTTATTTAGATTTAGTCGGGGAAATAATTTTATGGATTGCCGCTTTTCTAACGATCATAACAGGTTATTCTTATTTTAAGGCATGTAAAAAATATTTCTAATTTATACTTGATCTACTAATTCTTTATTTATTCGAGGAATCATGGCTTCTGATACAAATTTTTATGCTATAGACAAAAACACGCTTGCGGATAAGAAAACCCTAAAAGTGGAAGTTAGTAAGGAACATCTAAAAACCCTAAATGAAGCTTCGACGCTTTTAATTAGCTGTGTGGATTTCAGATTAATAGATGAAACCGATAAGCTGATGAAACAATTAGGTTTAGAGGATGATTTTGATAAAGTTTCCCTACCCGGTGCATCGCTGGCACTCGTGAATGATAAATATACTCATTGGGGCAAAACAATAGAAGATACTATTGAACTTTTACAAGATTTACATAATATTAAGCAAATTCTGTTTCTTGATCACCGTGAATGCGGGGCTTATAAAAAGCTTATAGCTCCGGAACATTTAAATAGTAAGGAAAAAGAAACTGCAGCACATACGGAAATTTTAAATAAAGCCCGTAAAATAATTAAAGAAAAATTTCCCAAGCTAAAAGTTTATACGTTTTTAATGGGTCTCGACGGCGTCGTAGAACAAATTTACGAAGAGTAGGAAGTTTGATACAAGATGTCATTCCTGCGAAAGCGTTGTTGCACGGCTCTGGATGTCATTCCCGCGTAGGCGGGAATCCAGTGTAAAGCGAGATAAATCGAGCTTTTACTTCTAAAATCTTGTTGTATTTATGCTTTTTTCTGGATTCCGAGTCTGTCATATATTTTGTGTAAGTTGTTGAGGAAACAGAGAAAGAATTACTGTTAAAATACAATTAGAACAAAGGTAAAGAATATGGCTAAGCAAATAGAAGCTGGTGTTAGAAGTGCAGATATAAATACTAAGCTAGT
>DYDX01000086.1 GCA_020404425.1 Rickettsia endosymbiont of Pyrocoelia pectoralis | reverse complement strand
CGGTCCTAAGGTAGCGAAATTCCTTGTCGGGTAAGTTCCGACCTGCACGAATGGCGTAACGATTTCCCCACTGTCTCCAGCATAGACTCAGTGAAATTGAACTCTCCGTGAAGATGCGGAGTACCCGCGGTTAGACGGAAAGACCCCGTGCACCTTTACTATAGCTTTACATTGGCATTATGAAATAAATGTGTAGGATAGGTGGGAGACGATGAAGCATAGGCGCAAGTTTAAGTGGAGTCAACCTTGAAATACCACCCTTTTATTTTATGATGTCTAACCAAGGTGAGTTAACCTCATCTGGGACCGTGTATGGTGGGTAGTTTGACTGGGGCGGTCGCCTCCCAAAGAGTAACGGAGGTGTGCGAAGGTAGGCTCAGACTGGACGGAAATCAGTCGACGAGTGTAATGGCAAAAGCCTGCCTGACTGCGATAGCGACGGCTAGAGCAGAGACGAAAGTCGGTCATAGTGATCCGGTGGTTCCACATGGAAGGGCCATCGCTCAACGGATAAAAGGTACGCCGGGGATAACAGGCTGATACCGCCCAAGAGTTCAAATCGACGGCGGTGTTTGGCACCTCGATGTCGACTCATCACATCCTGGGGCTGGAGCAGGTCCCAAGGGTTCGGCCGTTCGCCGATTAAAGTGGTACGTGAGTTGGGTTTAGAACGTCGTGAGACAGTTCGGTCCCTATCTGCCGTGGGCGCAAGATATTTGAGAGGATCTATCCTTAGTACGAGAGGACCGGGATGGACATACCTCTGGTGTACCTGTTGTCACGCCAGTGGCATAGCAGGGTAGCTATGTATGGAAAAGATAACTGCTGAAAGCATCTAAGCAGGAAACTTGCCTCAAGATAAGATATCTCCATTAGAGCCGTTGAAGACTACAACGTTGATAGGTTAGGTGTGGAAGTGTAGTGATACATGAAGCTAACTAATACTAATTGCTCGAGAGACTTGAGAAACACTTATGCTTGGTGATAATTTCTAAAAATCAATCAGCGACTTGTGATTTAAGAGTATATATATAATAAAGATAAAGAAGATAGAAAGAAAGTTCTATCTTGTTGGTTTGGTGATCATAGCAAGGGAGAAACACTTGATCCCATCTCGAACTCAGCAGTGAAAACCTTTAGCGCCGATGGTACTATGTCTTAAGGCATGGAAGAGAAGGTCGTTGCCAAACCTACAAGATAGAATGAGTATGAAAATCTAAGAGAAATAAAGAAAAAAAGAATACTAAGAGAAAAATATTAAAAATAATTAAAAAAAGATTTGACAGTGTCTTATATGTATGTTATATATAAGATAATAGAGTGTGTGGTTGGTTAGAAGAAAGACAAATCAATTGCACAGCGAAGAATTTTTAAAGGTTTTTATTGCCTCCTTTTTACCCCAAGTTGCAAAACTTGGGGTTTTTTATTGCCTAAGTACAGGGTATCTCAAGGTAATATCTAATATCTAATTATCAAAATGCATGGAAAGTATTTATTGTCTAAATTTAATACTCACTTTTATATAGGTATCTAAATTTTAATAGACAATTATTATAAACTCAAAAGGTGATAATTAACCTAGGCTTTTATAATACATTGCATCCTTCTTTAGCTTTATTTTTATGATATTATTTAATTTTTTGCTATTTGAGGGTATGTATTAATTATCAAGCTGATATGTGGCTATAAAAGCTATGGGTATCTAAGGTTTTTATTATAGAGGTTTCTTGCTTAGGGCTACTAACTATATTACAGGTATTTAAGATTTTATATATGCTTTCCTTATTGCTTAAGTTTCTACTATCTGGACTATGTGTTATCTAAGTTTTGTATTAGATTTTTACATCACACTTTTTCATTTATTCTCTTTTGTTATTATTATTTTATATATCAAATCTTTTAATCTTTTAAAATTATCCACATACTCTGTCCTTTTAGCTGGCACTTTGTTGTCTTCCAAAACTTTAGCCTACTGCTAATTTATTTTTCACTATCATCTTTTCTTGGCATATACTTTTATTACCATATCCCTTTATTGTCATATTTTTTACT
>DYDX01000085.1 GCA_020404425.1 Rickettsia endosymbiont of Pyrocoelia pectoralis | reverse complement strand
TTTAACTAACAGACGTGAAGATTGTAGGAAAACTCAGGCTAAAATTAAGTGCAAAATTATTAATCTTATTAATGCTGCTTAATTTTAGCTCTTTTCCCTTGCAAAAAATATCTTCACTTGCTCGAGCCATGCAACAACACCACTCCTATGCGGGAATGACATCGATCCTTAAGTTCATATCTATGCGGGATGACATACATATCCTTTTTATTTCGCTTCGGCTATATATCCTTAAAAAAATAAAACATTTCCTATAAATAGCACATAATGAGGCTGCATTTACTATATTATTCAGTTAATTAAAAATTAATATTTACATATTTATTAATTTACTGTATAATGCCGATCAATAGTAAATTAATTTGCACCGGATAATTTGACTCACTGATTATCCATCTATATAGGCTTTCTTGTCTCACCTGTTGTCAAATTTAATTCACTATATTTACATTTTAATTATTAAAGAAGCAAATATTATGAATAAAAATTTGAAACGTTTTTTCGTTACAACCGCTATTATAACTAGTCTTACGCATACCAGTGATGCACATGCTACGTCGGTAATAGAGCAACGCTACAACGAAGAAGGCTTAGAAGGAGTTGCGGATTATATGGACAACCGTCTGCAGTGGGTTAATGGATTAGATGAGATGACAGAATCAGTGATGATGGGCATAAGCTTCGTTCAAAAGAAAGTAGCAGCAGAACAACCTGCAGCACAAAATAATCCTACAGTCGTTCGTGTAATAAACATTATAGATGATTATATACCATTAAAGGAAGAAGCAAAAAAAAAGATACAAGAGAAAGAAGAGCGTAAAGCACAGAAGCTGAAAGAAAAACAAGCTAAAGAAGCACAAAAACTGCAAGAAGCGGATAGGGTGAGAGCCGAGGTGGCACTAGCAGAGCAGGAAAAAAAAGATGCAGAACTTAAGGCAGCAGAGGCAAAGGAGAATGAACGAAAAGAATGGGAAAAAGAGAAAGCGGAGCTAATCAGCCTTAGGAACTTAGTATTAAGATCACAACCATTAAATGATTTACAGAGGTCAAGATATAATGAGTTAGAAAAGAAGGAAAAAGAAAAGAAAAAAGAGCAAGCCAAGTAAATGATAATCTGCACCGTGGTTTAGCAGACAATTTGAATACTAGAAGGCAAGGTGGTATAGGATTCAATAACACAGAAGAGGATGATGTTGGAGCAGATGATTATGATGTGGATATAGGCAACAATCCTCAGCTGTCAAGATATGAAAGATATAAAGAAGATACGTATAATAATACTCCGTTTGCTCAGCTTTCACCTGCAAAGCAAGAAAGAATTATAGCAGAATATAAAAAAAACGAGCTTAGAAGACTTTTTGAAGATAAGCAAGCCGCAACAAATAAAAAGAAGCTATGGGACAAGGCTAACACTTTCACAAAGGATGCTATAAAAAAAGAATGTGAGAACAACAAACAACAAAAAATTATAGAATATTACTATCGTAAATATTATAGGGATAATGTCGATTTTAATACACTTTCATCAGACGAGAAGAAACGAATTAAAAATGATTTTGATAATTGTCCCGATAAGGCAGATATTATACGATCATACGAGCAAGAATATAATAGAAATATATTTGAAATGCATATGACAGATCCGCAATTTAAATATGATGTTGCATTTCTTGAACTTAACGATGAGTTCCAGAATATAAAAAAGGAAGAACATATTCAAAAGATAAAAAAGAGCGAAAATAAGGAAAGAAAAAAACAAGAAGCTGAGGAAAAAGCAAAAAAAAATGCATCAGAGCAAGCATCACGTACGAAAGAAATCGCACAATTAAAATTAAAACTTATTACATTACCGATACCAACGCTAAATCCAGCAATACAACTGAAAATAAAAGAAATAAAAGAGCTTGAATCAAAAATAACAGGAAACAGCGGCACAAAAGAAGAAAGAAAAAAGCTGAGAGAATTAAAGGAAGAACTAGAAACACTGAAAAAAGAACAAGATAAAGAAAGCATTCGTATACTGAAAGAAAAACTAGCAGAACAGGACACAGCGGAAAAAGCAGAAGTAGCTGAAGTAGTAGAAGCAGAAGAAGTAGAAAGAGTAGGGTTTGCGGATGAAGCGGTAGAAGTGGAAAGAGTAGAGCTAGCAGTAGATGAAGCTGCAAGACTAGAAGAAGCAAGAGAAGCAGCAGCAAGAGTAAGAGAAGAAGAGAGAGTAAGGCTTGAAGAAGAAGCAGACAGAAGAGAAGCAGACAGACTAGCAGCTGAAGAAGCAGACAGACTAGAAGCACAAAGGCTAGTAGATGAAGCTGCGAGAGTAGAAGCAGACAGACTAGAAGCACAAAGGCTAGTAGATGAAGCTGCGAGAGTAGAAGCAGACAGACTAGAAGCACAAAGGCTAGTA
>DYDX01000084.1 GCA_020404425.1 Rickettsia endosymbiont of Pyrocoelia pectoralis | reverse complement strand
GAGTCTGTCATATATTTTGTGTAAGTTGTTGAGGAAACAGAGAAAGAATTACTGTTAAAATACAATTAGAACAAAGGTAAAGAATATGGCTAAGCAAATAGAAGCTGGTGTTAGAAGTGCAGATATAAATACTAAGCTAGTAGAGGAAATATTATCCCAATCTAATCCTAATGAGTTATTTGGAAAGGATGGATTGTTTCAGCAATTAAAGAAGAGGTTAGTAGAGAGAATACAAGAGGACGAGCTAAGTCAAGAATTAGGATATTCGTGTCATAGCAAAGCATCAAAGCAAGATAGCAATCGTCGTAATGGTACGAGCGAGAAGACAGTAATAGATGACAGTGTCCAAAAGATAGTACTTGATATTCCAAGAGATAGAGACAATAGGTTTGAGCCTCAATTAATCCCTAAGGGAGTTAGAAGATTCACAGGATTTGATGATAGCGTTATTTCGCTTTATGCAAGAGGTATGACCATGAGTGAGATTCAAGCCCATTTAGAGTAGATGTATCATACGGAAGTATCTAAGGAGCTTATCTCGACTATTACAGATGGAGTTATGGAAGAGGTAATAAGGTGGCAAGCACGAGCATTAGATAGAATATACCCGATTGTATATTTAGATTGCATCATGGTAAAAGCAAGAGATAATAATATAGTTATAAATAAGGCTGTTTACCTTGTTATTGGTATAAATATAGAAGGCAAGAAAGAGTTACTCGGTATTTGGATTAGCAAGAATGAGGGTTCAAAGTTTTGGATGCAGGGTTGTAAGCGAATTAAAGAACCGAGGTATAGAACAAATTTATGTAGCATGTATTGACGGTCTTAAAGGTTTTAGAGATGCAATAAACAGTGTTTTCCCAAATACCATAGTACAACTTTGTATAGTACATATGGTTCGTAATTCTTTAAAATACGTTTCTTACAAGAATCTTAAGGAAGTAGCTGCTGACTTAAAACAAATCTATACAGCAAATAATGAGAATATGGCTAATTTAGCATTAGAAGAGTTTGCTAAAAAATGGGATAGTAAATACCCAGTTATTTCTGATATATGGAGACGTAATTGGAGTGGTATAATACCTTTCTTTGCTTTCCCTAAAGAGATTAGAAAGGTAATCTATACTACCAATACGATTGAATCGGTAAATCGACAAATCCATAAAATTATCAAAAATAAAGGGGTTTTCCCAGATGATAAATCTATCACAAAAATTGTCTACTTAGCTCTTAAAAATGCTGCAAAAAAGTGGACCATGCCTATTAAAGAATGGTCTCTTGCTTTGAATCAATTTGAGATACTATGTGGCGATTTTAAATATGAATTATTAGAAAATGATTTTTAACTACTTACACAAAAATTATGATTGACTC
>DYDX01000083.1 GCA_020404425.1 Rickettsia endosymbiont of Pyrocoelia pectoralis | reverse complement strand
CGGCATTAAAAAGGTTAGTGGTCATATACCTCTTACTGAAGCTTTAGAGTTATTTAAGCGAGGTTAATAATATCTGTGAAAAAAGGATTATTAAAATTTATTTCTTTTTGCCCGATTACTTTAATATTTGCATTAAATGGATCAAATATTTTTGCTGATATCAACGATAAGCTGATGATGCAAAGCTATTTTGATCAAACTGAAGGCTTTAAAGAGGCTACGCCTTTTAATACCCCTGAAGACATAGAGCCTGATGGCAGTATTGCTAGAAGTAGTGATGATTTTTCTAATTTAAGTAATATGAGGGATCAAGAGTTAACGCATCAAGGAGCAAATTTACTTAATCATAGCGAGGATGGAGCGTTATTAATAGAAAGTGATATTGCAAAAAATAACGCAATAAATGAGCACTCGATTAATAACGATAATGCGTTAATTAAGCAAGCACAGGAAATAGCAAACGATCCGCTTAAAGTGACTAGCGGAACATATTACTCTTCAAGTGAGACGCCAAGTAAAACGAGCGTTTACAAAAGCTGTGTTGAAGGAGGAGAGATTACACTAGATATAATTAGGCAATTACATATAGAGCCGGAGCTAATAGAAGAATTTGGCGACTTCCAAGACAAAGCGATTAATATTTCAATTAATGATGTAGAACCAACGTGGACAAAACAAGTAACAGATGGAGGCGATGGCTGGAGTAGAGAGTATACAAGCATTAATGAAGAGGACGGCAATGTACAGTTTCATCTAAAAAACAAGATACTTAATACATTAAAGGTCACAAATGATCAAGTAGCGGATGGTATTACAGTTGGTTATCGTTTGGGTGTTTCAAGTGGAAAGCTTACTATGTTTGAGGACCTTAATAGTAACTTAAAACATTTAGGAAATGTGAGTACGTTAAATTTTAAGTTTAGAGAAAAATTAGAGAAATTTAATGTCAAGGATGAATACTTCCAAATATATCCTGAAAACGCAGAAGATTTAATAGCTAGTCATGAATGCAGCGAGATATCAAAAAACTGTGTAGATAGTTCTCCTAAAATATTTTTTGAGAAATATGTCATAAACAGACCGTGTTTTAAGGAACAAATGAGTTATCAGTGTCAAATAGAGCCAAAGAATGGTTGCGGTGCTTTAAAAAAGCAAGGATGCAGTTTAATTAAAAGTACATGCTTGCAATATCTTGGTAATTACTGCCTAAAGTGGAAGCGAGATTTTGAGTGCCACGGTATAAAATCCGAGCTTCGGTCGTCTATTAAAGATTCAGAGATATTTTGTTTAGGAGGGGAGTGTTTTAATCCTACAATAGAGCGAAACGCTGATATAGACAATGTCGCTTATTTAGCGGTATTAAATGAAATGAAAAAAGACATGCAAGCAAATCCAATTTCAGTGTTTAAGG
>DYDX01000081.1 GCA_020404425.1 Rickettsia endosymbiont of Pyrocoelia pectoralis | reverse complement strand
TAGGGGGGAAAGCACTTTGGTGCCGCCCCATCCGATCAAAGTACTCCAGATCATTATATGGCCTTTCGGTTGTTTAGGTATATGCTAAATATTGCCGAATATCATAGGAAAGCAACTAAGAGTAAAAAATTTCCTTTTATATACCCTATAGTATATTTTAACAGTGATGAAAATTATACTTCTTCTCTTAATTTGTGGGATTTATTTGAAGATAGCGAGTTAGTAAAAGATACTTGGAGCAACAATTATAGACTAATCAATTTGCATGATATTCCTGATGAACAATTAAAAGAAAGACCTTGGCTTGCTCCTTTACAAATTTTAATGAAATATATTCATAAACCTAATATATTTGATAAATGGCAAGAAATATCAGATTATTTACCGATAATTGCTAATTCTAATACCGGTATCGACTATATAAAAAGTGCTTTAAGTTACTCTTTGACTAAAGTGAAACAAACTGATAAAATAGAGCTAGAAAATATGCTTAAAGCACGCTTAAACCCTAAAATAGAAGAGGAAATTATGGGAAGTATAGCACATCACTGGTTACAAGAAGGTATAGAGAAAGGTATGCAACTTCAAAAAATCAAAGATATGGAAATGTTAAAAGCAGAAAAAATATCTATGGCTAAGGAAATGAAAAAAGAAGGTGTTACTTTAGAAGCAATTATAAAAATAACAAAACTAACTAAAGAAGAAATTGAGAAATTAAAATAAAATAGAAAAAATTTATGGGAAGTATAGCACATCACTGGTTACAAGAAGGTATAGAAAAGGAAAGAGCTAGAAGTGAAATAAAGATTAAAAAAGAAAAAATTACTATAGCTAAAAACTTAATTAAGGCTGGTTTAAAAACTGAATTAATAGCTAGTTCTACAGGTTTGACAAAAGAAGAGATCGAGAAGTTAAAATAATAAGAGTATGTCATAAAGTCTGTGTAAGTTGTAAGTATATAAAAAAAGGAGTTGCAAATAGTTAAATTTGCAACTTATCTATATTTTAAAAATTTACATAAAGGAGTTTTATGACAAAGAAATTAAACCTGAAGAAAGAAACG
>DYDX01000080.1 GCA_020404425.1 Rickettsia endosymbiont of Pyrocoelia pectoralis | reverse complement strand
TCTTATCGAGACAACTTAGCTAGGCTTAACCGTAAAACTAAAAAATATTCCAAATGCATCTTCATGTTAGAATTATCTATTTACATTTTAATCTTTTTCAAAACCTTTAATTATCTTATCAACCCTTTTTAGGCAATGCCCGAATAAGGTACAAATTATCATTGACTAATTACAAATATGATAATATTATACGACAAATATTTATAAATTTTTAAAGAGTATAGTTTTCATGTTCGCAGTCATAAAAGCAGGTGGAAAACAATATAAAGTAGACAGAAATAGCGTTATTAAAGTCGAAAAAATTGAAGGGGAGCTTGGCTCCAAAATCCAGCTTGATCAAGTTTTAATGTTAGGTGAGTTCTCAAAAGCTTCTTTTATCGGTACACCTATGGTTAAAGGAGCAGTTGTTACGGCTGAGATTAAAAGTCAACTTAAAGACGATAAAATTATAGTTTTTAAGAAAAAACGTAGAAAAAATTATCGTCGTAAAGCCGGACATCGTCAGGAGTTAACCGAATTAAAGATATTAGATATCACTAAACAATAATAATTAAAGGAGTTGTAAAATGGCAACCAAAAAAGCCGGTGGTAGTTCTAGGAACGGAAGAGACTCGGCCGGTCGAAGACTGGGAGTAAAAAAAGCAGATGGGCAATATGTAATACCGGGTAATATCATAGTTAGACAGCGTGGTACAAAAATTCATCCGGGTGCAAATGTCGGTCTTGGTAAAGATCATACTATTTTTGCTTTAACGGAAGGAAGAGTAGAGTTTTTGACTAAGAAGAATCATAAAATCGTAAACGTTACAGAAATTGCTACTGCTTAAAAGTGTATTGTAAGAGGTTCATTGCACATTGTGATTTGTAACCCATATAGGTTCTAGGTCATTCCCGTGAAAGTGTGGCGTTGCTGTGTGGATTGAAAAACGCATTCGGTGTCATCCCGTGGCTTGTCCACGGGATCCAGAATAAAGCGAGATAAATCGAGCTTTAATTTTAAAAACTTACTACACTTATGCTTTTTAATTACTGGATCCCGTGGACAAGCCACGGGATGACAGGGGTAAAAATTATCCATGCAGGAATGACATAATAAACTGCCATGCAACAACACCTTTCACTTCTTGCAATGACAAGTACAAATATACTGCTAATAAATGAAGAATCCGGTAGACGAAGATCAATTTGGAAAAGAGCAAGGAGTTTGCACGCCGAGGAGCGGAGCGTACTATAGTACGTGAGCATCTGAGGACTTACAAAGACGACATGCAGCTAAATTCAAAAAGCTTCAGACAAGATGAATTTAAAGGTGAGCCTGCGG
>DYDX01000079.1 GCA_020404425.1 Rickettsia endosymbiont of Pyrocoelia pectoralis | reverse complement strand
TTTTCTTTTATTAATTATTTCTTCTATTAATTCCCACTCATCATCACTTGCGTCACTCGTATATCCTAGCATTCCTTACCTTCTTGATAGCTACAATACTGCTGCTTCTTGCTAATTACAATATTTTACGTGACTGGCTCTTAGACCACTTGCATAACTTGTTTCTAGAGGTAGTTGAGCGTCGTTGCATGGATACCTCATCGTCATTGCGAGCGACTAAAAGGAGCGTGGCAATCCAGTTAATTTATTAACTACTCAGTCTTTAGTTAGCGATGCCATCTAAAATTTCTTCGATATTACCTATTATTTCTCTTATATAACTTTCTCTTTCTGCGAAAGTAATCTCTGTCGGTTGGATTTCGTCACTTGGAATTTTCTTTGCAGCTCCTATTTGCTTACGTAGTATATTTAGCTTTTCAGTAGGATTTAGTTCTATACTGCAAGCTAAGGCATAAGCATATGCGGCTGGTTCATAAAATTTTTGAGAGAGCAGATAATTGCCGTTCTTAATATGTATTTCTTTATTTTCAGGATCAACTTTTAGAATAGTGTCAAAGCATTTTAATATTTCGGGTTCATTATTTTCGATTTTATAAAATTCAATGGCTAATTCTGTATATCCTAATTTAGATAACATATTAGCTATTTTATAATATATTTCTTTTGATTCTTTATATTTAAGAGAAAAATGGTAATTTGCTAAGGCTTCTTTGTAGTTTTTATTATTACTATGAATATTGGCAATTTCAAGATAGCAGGTGGCTTTAGTTTCAGCTATTTCTTCAGGCTTGTTATATTTATTCAACCATCTTATAGCTTCTTGGTAATATTTGATAGATTCTTGAGATTCGGGTCCAATTGTTGCTATAGATGATGGATATTTATTGTTAATAAATAATTGCACGCCTTTTATAGCGTCGTATAAATTGCTATTAGTTGTCGCCTCTTGAAAGAATAATAATTCTTCAATTTGTCGATCTAACCAATAATAAGTTTTTATATCCTCTGTATTGCTTGTGAATTTTTTAATAATCCCAAGGATTTTTAATCCTTTTAATAACGGATCTGTATTTGTATCTTCTTCTAGAACTGTTTTTAGTTCAAATAATTGTTGTAAACCTTTAAAACACGAAGTACTTTCTTCTATAGGTTTAGGAATAAACGGTAAGTTAGGTGAGCCTTTGATTCCATCAATTTCAGAAAAAAGTGAATAATAAAAAGGTTGATATATATTAAAACTTTTCGGTTCAAAAATTGATTTGATAGTATAATAAATTTTACTCACATTTGCTTGTATTGTTGCATGTAAATTTGTTATCAATTCTTTACGGTCATTATTAGAATCTAAAAAGGAATCTAAATTATTTAATTTTATCGCTTTTCTGCCGGGCATATTGCTAATATCCTCTAAAGTATTAGGATAATTTAAATATTTGACATTATCGTTTAACCTCGGAAAATATTTCAATATGTCTTGTTTATTACTAGTAATATTTGTTAATGTTTGTGAAACTACATTAATATTAGACTGGTCGCAATCCGTTACTACGAATGTAACCATATCTGTTAGTTTTTTACGTTCTTCCTCAGGGAAGATTTTTATAAAATCATCGATATTTCTTGTGCAACTTTCATGAATACTCATTATTGTATCTTTCGGAACTGTTATAACAAATTTTATTTTTTCGGTAATTTTACTTAGCTTTTTAATAAAAAATAAATTGACTATTAGCTGAGTAATAGAGTCCTTCTCCGGCGTAAGTTTGATTTCAGAACAATCCCAAAATATTTTATTATTAAATGTAAATTTTTTCGGTAATAATATATCTTGCTCGTAAGAATTTACACTAGCTGCCAATTTTAAAGCATCAAAAACACTACTTGACGGACCTTGTGACGGTCTTATTATTACGATAGATTCTGTTGTTTCCTCTGTTTTTTTTAATGAAAAATAAACTTCATCTAATAGTTTTAAAATTTTATTTCTTAAATTAATAAAGTCTTTGTGTTCTTTCGACGTGGGCTTAAGCAGAGAGTTAAGTTGCATAAAAAATTTCTAGTTACTGTTAATATAAATTTTTATATTGTCGCTTTCGCCGCTATCATCGATAGCTCTGATAATAAATTCGCCGAGTTTCGCTTTCCAAATTACGGCTTCATTCGGTTTTGCGGTTGCTATTAATTCATTATTCGCAAACCAAAAGATATTAGTTGCTTTATTATCGCTAATTGTACTTAAAATTATATTATCACTATTTTTAATTGAGTATACGGAATTTTTTAACGGATGGGTAATTTTAGGTTTCTGGTGATACCAATTTATCAACTTATTGCAATAATTTGATGGCATTTGTTTTGGTAAGATATGGATTCCGGCTTTTTCGTAAACCGATAATATATCGGTAGGCCATAAATTTACGGTTTTATATTCTGTTTGTCCTTTGATGAATTTGCAGGTGGGCATACCGGTTTTTAAATCTATCAACATTTTTCGGTAAATATCGGATTGTTTTATCGGTGATTTGCCTTTGATAAACAAGCTTTCGGTTTTTACGGGACACATATCGTTATCAATATCGCCGGTATCGGCACAAACTTTGACTTTAGTAATATTTAGGTCTTTAATCTTTGCAGCAATTAAATCGTAATCTTTATTCGGGTCAATTATTGATTCTATGATATTGAAAAATAAAGGAGCAGCTGAGCTATTACCGGTAAATGATCCATGAGTTTGACCTTTAAAATCCCCGACCCAAACGGCAAGTACGTATTTTCCGAATATCCCGACGCTAACCCCGTCTCTAAACGAGCTTGAAGTACCTGTTTTCCAATAAACGGGTATATTTTGCTTGGTATGGTTGTAAACATCGGGACGTACGGTATTTTTGATTATGTTGAGGGTTAGGTAGCTAGCTTCCGGTGATAACAATAAGGCATTCGTGTCATCCCGTGGCCCCGCCACTGGATCCAGAAAAAATTTAAAAAGACTAGATCCCGTGGTCAAGCCACGGGATGACATTAAGCTTTTCTTCAGCGGTTTATAAGTGCCGAGATTAGCTAGCATAGCGTAAAGAGTAGCCAGCTCCTCAAGGGTAATTTCTGCAGTTCCTAAAGCTAATGATAAGCCGTAATTTTCGGGCTTCCGTAAATTAGAGATTTGAGCTTGTTGCAAGAATTCGTAAAAATTAGGATTTTTTAGTTGCGAGGCAAGAAATATCACGGGTACGTTACGGCTTTTTATTAATGATTCCTTAGCACTTAAACCGCCCGTAAATCTGCTGTCAAAATTTTCCGGTTTATAATGGTCATAGTAAGTAGGTATATCTTTTAATAAAGTTAACGGATGTATCAATGATTGATCAAAGCTAAGTGCATATATAAAAGGTTTTAAGCTAGATCCCGGGGATCTACGGCTTTTAGTACCGTTAATCTGCCCGCAAATATCGTTATTATAAAAATTTCCTGAACCGACGCTTGCCAGCACCTCCATAGTCTCAAAATTAATAAGAATAGCTGCGGCGTTCTTAATGCCGTAATTTTTCCGTTCATTAATATATAATTGAATCTGCTTTTCTAGAGTAGTTTGTAAATGCTTATCTATAGTAGCATGAATAATAGGGCTGTCATTATTCGCTAATATATCTAAAGTAAAATGCGGTGCAATAAAGGGTAGGTTTTTGCTATGATTAAATTTGATCGGTAGATTGATCAGTTGATTATAAATAATATCTTGCGGGTTAGTTTCTAGCCATTTAGCAAATAAATACTTACGAGCATCAAAGATATTAAGGTTGTTTCCGCCTCTTTTAATCGGGTTTTGCGGGATTACGGTAAGGCTTAAGATTTGTACAAGATTCAAGCTTTGTAGATCACGATTAAAATAAATATAGCTACTTGCCGCTATCCCCTCAATATTACCGCCGTAAGGTACTAAATTAAAATAAGCTTCCAAAATATCTTTTTTTGAATAATGTAGCTCTAGATGCACTGCTTTAATGATTTGATGTATTTTACCAAAAAGGGTAGAGGAATTTATGCCGTATCTAAGACGTGCTACCTGCATAGTGATAGTAGAACCGCCTATTTTGCGTCCTTGCTCTAAATAGCTATAGTAAAAAGCTTTAATTAAAGAAGCCGGATTAATACCAAAATGTTTATAAAAATATTTATCCTCATATAAAAGTACTGCTTCTATGGCGTTATGGGGAATTTCATTGATAGAAGCAAATATTCGGTATTTATCGTCTTTGGAAAGCGAAATACGCATTAACTCGCCGTTTCGGTCAACTACTCTTTGAGAGAAGCTTATATTTTGAAGTAAAGGAGCAGGGGGGATAGCAAAATATAATACTATTCCGACAATTATCGTTATAAAAAGTAATTTGGTTTTAGATAGCAAGATATATACCTTATAGTTTAATGTTATTAAGCCCGCTCGGTGTCATCCCGTGGCTTGACCACGGTATCCAGAAAAATAATTAAAAAATTCTGTAAATCAGAATTTTTTAACTGGATCCCGTGAATAAATCGGTGTTGTTGCATGGCTCGAGCAAGTGAAGATATTTTTTGCAAGGGAAAAGAGCTAAAATTAAGCAGCATTAATAAGATTAATAATTTTGCACTTAATTTTAGCCTGAGTTTTCCT
>DYDX01000078.1 GCA_020404425.1 Rickettsia endosymbiont of Pyrocoelia pectoralis | reverse complement strand
CACAGACTTTATGACATACTCCTAAAATTAAGTGCAAAATTATTAATCTTATTAATGCTGCTTAATTTTAGCTCTTTTCCCTTGCAAAAAATATCTTCACTTGCTCGAGCCATGCAACAACACCGATTTATTCACGGGATCTAGTTAAAAATATCAATATTATTGATATTTTTAGTTGTTTTTTGGATACCGTGGACAAGCCACGGTATGACACCGAGGGCGTTTTTCGAGCCATGCAACAACGCCTTCGTTCGCTCGCAATGACGATATCAACTTTTTCTAGGCATTGCCTAAAAACTTTATCCTTAATCTATATAAATAGTTTTAGAAATTTATTCCGAAACTACAGGAGTTTCACCAAGCTCTTTAACTTTCTCAGGCTCTAAAGATTTTAAATTATCTTCTACATTAGTTGCTGTATTAGAATTTTCTTCTTTAGAACTACCTGCTTTTCCTATTACTTTCTCAACCATCGCCTTTATTTCCTCATGGGTTAGGGTTGCTTCATTTTTGTTTGTAACTTCAGTTGCAACTGTTTCAAATTCTTTCTGCTTTGACATAACTTCACCTTTATTTAAATTAAAATATAAAATACTTAATGTAATTTAAGTATTTACATATAAAATAGTTACTGAAGTTTTTTTATTATTCAAGAGATTACATATTATTGTATTATAAAAATTTAATTAAATTTAGTTAATTATTTTTAAATTTTGTTTAACTTAAAGGAGGAAATAGTAAGATAATCAAGTCTCAGAGGGTTAACAAAAAATTAATAATATAGTAATATGTTATGTGAGAAAAACACCACATATAGAAAATTAAGATAGTTAAGGACAAAGAAACTTACTCATTTACGGCATGAGATATTTTGCCGAAGCTAATCACGTATAATATATTATTTATTTTATTAAGAAAAATTAATAATGTTGTTATTTTACAATGTAAAAAATCACATAGATTAAAATAAATGTACAACCTTTTAGAAAGAATTTAGTCTTTTTTAAATATTTAAGCCTCATAGCCATAAATTTTTTTGCAAAAAAATACAATATCTTTTAAAAATCCTATTAATTTTCATAAAAAAATATCTTATAGTAAATTAAGTGGTTGTGCTTACCGGATTTTAATGTCATTCTAGCTAGGTTCTGTGCCAAAACCCAATTACGAGCAGGCGTTGCCTGCGTGGATACCGAATCGTCATGAGCTACGCAAGCGAAGCGAGTGCGGCAATCTTATAAAACATCCTGAGATTGCTTCGCCCTAAACTTGCAGTTTCTTCTCGCAATGACGGAAAAACCTATCCATACGGCAATCCAGAAAAAATAATAAAATAATAAGCAGACTTATGAAAGATATTGATATTTGGCAAAATAAATTTGAAATTTGCGAATATAGTAAAAAACTACTAGATAAGATTAAATATTTAAACACTATAGTGCTGAACCCTATAGATGTTGAAGAGATTAAAAAAGGTCTTTACTATGCCCGTAAATACCACGGTTCTCAGATGCGTCAATCAGGCGAACCCTACTATTCTCACCCTGTAGAAGTGGCAATATTACTCGCCGAGTTTACTGCCCATGAAGCACCAAAGCTCTATAAAGCTTATATGATAAACGTTGCTTTGCTTCATGATACTATAGAAGATACTTCATTAACCCATGAAGATGTCAGTAAAATTTTTGGAAAAAACATCGCAGATCAGGTAGAAAGCTTAACAAGAATCAAGCCGCACGGTAAAATTAGTTCCGGCGAACTGCTAAACTCCTTAATTCAAGAACAAAAATATGACATGGCACTTATTAAAGTTTTTGATCGTCTTCATAATTTACAAACTATAAATGCTAAATCTTTTGAAAAGGCCTTAAAAACGGTAAGAGAAACCGTAGAAAGCTTTTTACTTATAGCGGCTTATTTAGAAATACGAACAATAGAGCAACAATTATTAAATGTATGTATTAATTTTATAAATCAAAACTTTCCTTCAAAACAGGGTGAAACAATTCAAAAGATTAATTTACCGAGTTCTATTTTGGACTTTTCTAAAAACCTAAAATAGTAATTAATTAATAAAGCTAGTTTTATACCGCCAATGTGCAGCATCACCGCTTTCAGCATGGTGATGCATAGCATCGTCACGAATTTGGATTTCTATTTTAAGCTGTTCTTCCGTTATAATTACAGTGTGGAGAGATCTATATCCGTTCGGTTTGGGGTTGAGAATATAGTTTTTAACTTTTTCTTTTTCATATTCGTAAATATCGTGGATTACCTGCAAAGCTTTGTAGCATTTTTCTTCGTCTAACACTATAATTCTAACTGCAAACACATCTGTTAATTGTTCCAGTTTAACCCCTTTACTATATATTTTATATAAAATAGATATTGGATGTTTAATTCTACCTGTTATTTTAGCAGTAATGTCATGCTTAGATAAATTATGATTCAAATGCTTAATAACTCTTTGAAACAAAACTACCTCCTTAAATTTATACTAATTCAGTTAATAGTTGCACTTAATATTCAACTAACTAAAAGTTGAGATAGTGTATTATAATTAATATAAAGCTACTTATCAACCATTATATATGATAAAATTACTATTTTATTATGCTTCTAACAACACTTGGTTTTGCAACTTAAATAGCTCGACAACGCCGAGTTTTGCAAGTTTCAACATTTCTAAAAATTGCTCTTCGGAAAAAGGTTTTTTCTCTGCCGTTCCCTGAATTTCAATTAGATTCCCG
Organism: Rickettsia endosymbiont of Pyrocoelia pectoralis; assembly: GCA_020404425.1. GTDB lineage: Bacteria > Pseudomonadota > Alphaproteobacteria > Rickettsiales > Rickettsiaceae > Rickettsia. The sequence goes on along the minus strand of DYDX01000078.1, from coordinate 3,473 downwards.
TTACCGGCAAATACAAAATTACTATCTACTTCAGCATCGCTATCCTCTAAATAATCTAAATCTAATATAGCTTCACCTTTATATATACCGCAAGAAACGGCAGCAACTTGGGCAATTAACGGATTCACCTTTAAAATTCTTTTCTTCATAAGCGATCTAATAGCTAAATGTAATGCTACATAGCTTCCGGTTATAGCAGCAGTTCTAGTACCTCCGTCGGCATTAATTACATCGCAATCTATAATGATTTGTCTCTCACCAAGCTTCTGCAAATCTATTATCGAACGCATAGTTCTACCTATTAAACGTTGTATTTCTTGAGTTCTACCGTTTTGTTTGCCGAGGGCAGCCTCTCTTTTAACACGTTGACCGGTAGAGCCTGGTAGCATACCGTACTCGGCAGTAATCCAGCCTTGATTTTGCCCGCGTAAAAACGGCGGTAGGGTCGTCTCGCAAGTAGCACTACACATAACATGCGTGTTACCTATTTTAATAAGGCACGAACCTTCTGCATTAATAAGAGGTGATAATTCTAATGAAATAGGACGTAATTGATTGCTTTTTCTACCTGACTGTCTCATAATAATAATTTACCATTGAAAATTTTAGATTTTTTATTATATCTTAAAACAGAATATAAAAAAGTAAAGAATATGACGGATAATAATATTAAAAACAAAGAAGACGAAATAAATAATATTGAAGTAGAACTACCGAATTCGGATGCGAATGAAGAAATTACGAATTTAAAAACACAGATAGAAGAGCTAAAAGATAAGCTAATTAGGACTACTGCCGAAATCGATAATACTAGAAAACGTTTAGAAAAAGCACGTGACGATGCAAAAGATTATGCGATAGCTACTTTTGCAAAGGAGTTATTAAATGTTAGCGATAATTTAGCGAGAGCATTAGCACATAAACCGGCAACTCCTAATGTAGAAGTAACTAATATTATTGCCGGCGTTCAAATGACGAAAGACGAGCTGGATAAAATATTTCATAAACACAATATAGAGGAAATAAAACCGGAAATAGGTACGTTATTCGATTATAATTTACATAACGCAATTTCCCAAATAGAAAGCGAAGAACATGCTGTAGGTAGCGTAATTAATTTAATGCAGGTAGGATATAAAATTAAAGATAGGCTGCTTCGCCCTGCTACAGTACAAGTCACAAAAAAATCTTAGGTATACTCGCTGAATTTGAAAAATTGGCTACAGCTAATTCAAAAAACTTGATACAAGCGAATTTTACAGGATTCGCCTTTGCTCACGTAGTTTACTACGCTCCGCAGGCTCACCTTTAAATTCATCTTGTCTGAAGCTTTTTGAATTTAGCTGCAAGTCGTCTTTGTAGCCCTTCGGTACTTACGTATTAAGTATACGCTCCGCTCCTCGGCTTACAGACTCCTTGCTCTTTTCCAAATTGAGCTTCGTCTACTTAACTTTTTATTTTAGTATAGGAATAATATGAATAAAACTGCTATATTTTGGTTTCTTTTTATAGGGCTTTTTATAAGCGGTTTTATTCTAATCTCAGATGCAATAAAGCCTTTTTTTATTACCTTTATAATTTCCTATTTATTGCAACCCGGTATCGATTTTATTGCTACAAAGTTTGAGCTATCCCGTAAACCCGCCGCTGCTATAACATATTGCATATTTTTAAGTATATTTTTTATAGCACTTATTATTTTAGCACCGATAATTTATGGGCAGATTTCTACTTTTATCAATAATATTCCAAAATATAACAATTATTTTCAAACAGAAATCTTACCTCCTATAATGGAAAAGGTTTATTCGATAGAACCAAATATTGCTGATAAGATCAAAGATTCTTTAAGTAATCTTATAAATAACCTATTCACTATTCTTACCGGTCTTGCTAATAATTTTTGGCACTACACGATAGCTACAATTAATGTGTTTGTTTTATTTTTACTTATCCCTATAATATTGTTTTACTTCTTACGTGATTGGACTAAAATCATCGCAAATATGAAATCCTTATTACCTTTAAAAAGCAGGCAAAAAATCCTCGAAATATTATCTGCTATCAATAGCCTATTATCGGCCTATATAAGAGGACAATTAAATATCTGCTTACTGTTATCGATTTACTATAGTATCGCATTTACCGTAATAGGTATTGATCTTGCACTCTTACTTGGAATTTTAACGGGCTTTTTTGTTATTATTCCTTTTATCGGTACTTTTATAGCATTTACTTTAACATTAACCATAGGTTATTTAACGTTAGGTATGTCTGCAAAATTGCTTTACATAATGGTAGTTTATGCTATCGGTAATATTTGCGAGTCGTATATTTTAACCCCTAAAATCATTGGGGATAAAATAGGTTTACATCCGCTTTGGATTATATTCTCAATTTTCGCTTGCGGTAGTTTGTTCGGTTTTGTCGGAATATTTTTCGCTATACCGATTGCAGGCATTACTAAAATTTTGCTTTTAAATCTAATTAAATTTTACAAATCTAGCAAATTTTATCGTATAGAAGGCTAAAAACTAGGAAATCATGCAGCAATATATATTTCCTTTAAATAACAAATCAAAATACCATCCCGATGAGTTTATTGTTTCTACCTCTAATAGCCTTGCTTATAATGCTCTGCAAAACTGGCAAAATAATTTTGGGGTTAGCCCTTATAAATTTACTCTTCTAATAAAAGGGGCTTCTTCTTCCGGCAAAACTTACCTTACCAAAATATGGCAGAATCTTGCTAATGCTTATGTTATAAAAGATATTTTTTTTGATGAGGAAACTTTAGAAAAATATAATGCTTTTATTATTGAAGATATTGAGAACTGGCAAGAAACTATATTATTTCATTTATTTAATCTTATTAACGAAAAACAAAAATATCTCTTACTTACTTCTCTTGATAAGTCTCATAATTTTACTTTGCCTGATTTATCTTCACGTATTAAATCGGTTTTAGGTATAACGATAAACTCACCCGACGACGAATTAATAAAAATCCTGATATTTAAACATTTCTCTACTTCTTCAGTAAATATATCACAAACGATTATAGATTTCTTATTGATAAACTTACCTAGAGAATATTCTAAAATTATAGAAATATTAGAGCATATTAATCGCTTTGCCCTAGCCTCTAAAAGAAAAATAACTATACCGCTAATCAAACAGATACTAGATTATACTCCATGAAAAGTAGGTATACTTCGATACGTAGTAGCATCAATCACAATTTTTGATACATTTTGGCTTACGCCATTTTGAACAGTTAGAAAGGAAAGTTAATTTTAATTGATTTAGGCTTTGTTGCATGGATCGGTTTCACCACTGTCATCCCGTGATTTATTCTATAGTACCGGACAAAATTAGTTACTAAGTTGAAAGAGAGTAAAGTTTTTATCATAAAAAAAGATTTTATTAATCAAAGAATAAATCTTATTAGTAGATTTAGTCAAGCAAAGTTT
>DYDX01000077.1 GCA_020404425.1 Rickettsia endosymbiont of Pyrocoelia pectoralis | reverse complement strand
ATATGCCGCATGTGAGGCATAATCTAGGAAGTAAGATAAGTGAAGTAGAAGAAGAGATAATAACAGAATTGCGAGGGAAGGTAGGTTTATCGATAGATGACAGAACGGAAGTGATGAGACGGTGGATAAGAGAGGAGATAAGCGGCTGGGAGAGATATAGGGCGAGTAAGCGTGGTGTCGTAGCTTTGCGCCAGAAAGAAGCAAGCGAAGCTACGGCATAACGTGATTACGCGCTTGCAGAAGTAAGTGAGTGCGGCTACATCCATCTGGATGTGAAGTACCTAACAAAGCTTGCAGGTAAGAGAAGTTATTTATATGCAGCTTGGATTCCCGCCTACGCGGGAATGACATAACCTATACATGCAACAACGCCGCCACGGGATGACACCAAACACAGACAAAACTTACACAAAGCAGCTACTATAACTCTTAAACTATGCACGAATAACACAAATTATCAAAAAACTACAACATTCATAAGTTAATTAACAAATATACATGTATGCAGTATGGACATAGATTAAAAAATGATTTATGCTTAAAACAATTCTAAAATTATTTAATTTTTATTAAGGAAACCCGATTATGACAAATATTTCTCCGAAATTATTTCAAAAAGCAATAACAAAAGGCTTAAAAACAACCTTATTCACCACTTCAACAATGGCATTAATGCTTAGCAGCAGCGGAGCATTGGGTGCTGCCGTGAATGTAACTGCTCCTGCAACGGTAAGGAACTTTGCTGTTGATGGTGCTAGTGTAGGTCTTGATGCTAACTTTAACAATGGCGATAGTCTTACATTGACAGGAAATTTTAGTATTGATACTGGTGGAAATAATATACAGATTTCAGCAGTTAATACCGGAGTCTTTGCTAATCAACTTTTTACTGTCAGTCATGATCAAATAGATATAGGCGGTAATCTTGGTATGAACCTAACCCTAACCGCTGCAGCGGGTGGTGTTACTGTTGGGTTGGTAGGTGCCGGAGATGTCAATGTTGCAGGAGGATTACTTGCTATAGGAGGAGCTGCCGGGCAAGATGTAACGATTACCGGCGGTCAAGTAAATCAGGGTGGTGCTATTACAGGAAATTTAGATGTTAGTGGCGGTGGTATATATGACGGGACTGCAGCAGCAAATGTTGGAGGAACCGTAAATGTTCAAGCTACTGCCGGAGCAGTAACAATTAATAATGCAACAGGAAATGTTACGGTAGCAGGTAGTACTCTTGAAATAGTAGATGCCGAAGCTAATATGACAATAACCGGCGGTACGGTAACTCAGACCGGAGAAATCGGAGGAAATTTAAATGTTAGCGGTGGCGGTAATTTAGCAGGAACTGCAGGCACGACTGATGTTACCGGCACTGTAACGTTGCAAGCTACAGCAGGTATAGTAACTATTCGTGATGCGTTAAATGCTGGTCCGGTAAATGTTGCCGGAGGAACATTAAATTTAAGAAATGCTGCGAATAATATGACAATAACCGGCGGTACGGTAACTCAGACCGGAGCTATCACCGGAGATTTAGATGTAAGTAATGGCGGTGTATTTACAGGCGTTGCAGCAAATGTTGGAGGAACCGTAAATGTTCAAGCTACTGCCGGAGCAGTAACAATTAATGATGCAACAGGAAATGTTACTGTAGCAGGTAGTACTCTTGCAATAGCAGATGCCAAGGCTAATATGACAATAACCGGTGGTACGGTAACTCAAACCGGAGAAATCATAGGAAATTTAGATATTAGTGGTGGCGGTAATTTGGAAGGAACCGCAGGTGCGACTGATGTTACCGGTACTGTAACGTTGCAAGCAGATGCCGGAGCAGCAGCAATTAATAATGCTAATGGAGTGGTAACAATTCAAGGTGGTGTACTATTACTAAAAAATGCGACAAACGGAATTGAGTTTGCAGGTGCTGCTGCGGCCGGAACTGCAGTAAATGTTCGCACGGGAGGCGATGTTCAAGATGTGGATAATACAACCGGTGCTGATGGTAAAGGAACATTGACTTTCCAAGGTGCAGGTACAGCCAATGATATCGGTAATACTAACTCGCTTGCGGTAGTTAATATTGATGCAGGTGAAGTAATTATTACCGGTGTAACCATGAAAGCAGATGCGATAAACTTAACGGATGATGCATCAGAATTAACATTTACGAATTCAATATTAGTAGAAGGGGCTATAGATAATACAGGTAATGCTAGTAATGGAATTGTGAATTTTCAAGATGATATTACAGTAACAGGAAATATAGGTGCTACAAATCCATTCGAAGCAATAAATATAGCTGCAGGTACAGCTACCTTAAATGGAGCAGTTATTAAAGCTGATACAGTAAACTTAAACGATCCTGCATCAATATTAACGTTGACAAATGCGGCAGCGGTATTAACAGGGGATATAGATAATACAACCGGAGGGAATGGGGTAGGTACCTTAAACTCAAATGGATTATTAACTGAAGTAACAGGAAGTATTGGTGCTACAAATTCATTAGAAGCAATAAATATAGCAGCAGGAGCGACATTGCAAGTTGGCGGGAACGTGGCTGCAACTAGTACAAGTTTCGCTGCAGGCAGTATTTTAGAGTTTAACGATGCTACTGCCAATGCTAGTCATACTTTCAAAGGTGCTATAGTAAACGGTGCTAATGCTACATTAAACGTTAATACTGATAACCTTGTAGCATATGATCCAACCATAGGAACAGTTGCCCAAATTAATATTGGAGCAAATCGTTTGTTTCAGATTGATGCGAGTAGTGGTGATGTTACTATACTAACTGCTCAAGCAATTAATTTTGGAGATGCAAATTCTGTCCTAGCTTTTTCTAACCTAACCGGAGGTGCAGCAAAGAATATATTATTAGCAAATAATTTAGCAGCTTTTGGCACTGGCGGTGGTAGCTTAATCTTCGACGGCGGAGCTCGGGGAATAAAAATTGGAAGTAGTGTAGTAAATACCGTTAGAACTATCGGTGATGCCGGTGGGGATAAATTTAATACTTTAAGTATTTATAATCAGGCTGAGGTAACTAAAGACATAAATTTAGCCGGTATACAAAACTTAGTAATTAATGACAACGGAGCTTTTCTCGATAGTGGCGGTACTTCCGCTAATATTGCGAATATAACAATAAATGATGGCGTCTATGGAATTGATGCAAGTGGCGGTAATATAAATGTTCCGGCAGCAAATATTACATTTAATGATCCGGATGCTAAATTAGGATTAATAAATACTTCAACGACAGATGACCGTACTATAACATTAGCTGCGGATATAAGCCCCAATGATGATGATGAGGGTGTAGTAGTTTTAAGTTCCGTAGAAGCAGGTAGAAAATTAACGATAGCCGGCGGCAAAATACTTGGTGGAGCTCATAGATTAAAAGCTATAGTTTTCAACGGAGCGGGGGATTTTGATACATCAGCTGTTACTCTTAAGACAACAAATATAGGAATTGGTACAACAGGAGCTATAGCTCTTGGTGCAACTCCGGCTAATGTAACGATAGAGAATGATGCTGCTAAATTAACGCAAACCGGTAACATTGGCGGTTACTTAGACTTTAACGGAAAGAACGGTACTGTAACGTTAAATCCTGGTGTAAATGTTGTTGGGGCAGTGCAAAATACTAAAGGTAATAATAACGGTACATTAATTGCTTTAGGTGCAAGTAACCTTGGTAGCGTCAACGGTATCACAATGCTGAAAGTCGGTGCAGGTGCCGTAACTATCGGCGGAGCAGGTGGCGATATTAAGATCGGTGAAATCCAAGGTAACGGTACAGAACTTTTAATATTACCTACGAACTTTAGGTTAACGGGTGGCTTCAATAAAACCGGTGGTACAGCATTAAAGCTAAGTTTTGCAGATGGTGGCAGTGTGAGCGATGTTGTAGGTACGGCGGCAAATCCTATCGGTGATATTACGCTAGTCGGTAAAAATAGCTTTGCAAATACCGTAAATTCTAACGGCGTGATGACTTTAGCTAAAAATTCCGTTACGACTTTTGCTAAAGACGTGACGGCAGCCAGTTTTGTAGCTAACGGTGCTGCTATGGACTTCGATAGTAATTTAGCTCTTAACGGTAATATAGCTGGTAGCGGCACTACGCTTGATTTAGGTGTAAACCAAGTTACTTATACAGGCACGGGTAGCTTCACCGATACTTTAACTTTAGAGACTATTCTTGACGGTGCAGCAAAATCCGGCGGTAACATACTAATTAAATCAGGTAGCACTCTCGATTTATCAGGAGTTTCAAGTTTAGTTGTTAATATTACTCCAATTAACTTTAATATCAATAATATCGATGAGAATTCACAATATAAGGTAATATCTACAGAAGCTGCCGGTGGTTTAATTCCTACTTCTAGCGATAAGGTTAAAGTAGCTATTAATAATCAAAACATTTTTGTCGGAATTACTTTTGATACATCATCTTTAACTTTATTTGCAGAAGATATAGCTGAAGAAGTTATAGATGATTTATTTGCACCGGGAGGAGAACTTGCAAATATTCCTGAAGCTGCAGCCATTAAAAGATCACTTGAATTAATGGATCAAGCACCGAACGGTTCAGATGCACGTGAGGCTCTTGATAACCTTGGTGATTTACCACTGCTGCAAATAGTAGATGCAGTTAACCGTTTAAGACAAAATTCAGTAAAGCCTAGTGAAACTATAGCTGCATGCAGCCAAGCAGTATCCGGTAATATTTTAGGTAATTTAACCTCTATTAATGCTAGAATAGACAAAACGCAAGCTGCTGCAATGGCTGCCGGTGATGAAGACATGAACGCTCAGTTCGGTGGATGGATCAATCCGTTTATCGGTAATGCAACGCAGAAGAAAATCCAAAATATTAGCGGTTATAAATCCGACACGACCGGCGGTACTTTAGGTTTTGATGCATTAATTAACGATGATGCAGTATTAGGTCTTGCTTACACTAGAGCAGAAACCGACGTAAAAATGAAAGATGCTAAACAAGGCGATAAGAATAAAGTACGTAGTAATATATTCTCTTTATACGGTTTATATAACTTACCTCAATCTAATTTCTTTGTTGAAGGTGTTGCATCTTACGGTGACAGCAAAGTAACAAGTAAGTCACGTCTTATTGTTTCGGTAAACGGTACTATGGGTTATCAGACTGCTAAGGGTAAATATAAGTCAGAGAACTATACAGGTCAGTTAATGGCAGGTTATAATTATGCCTTACCTGAAACGGTTAGTGCTATGCCGCTAACGGTAACACCAATGGCAGGAGTTAGATATTCCGATATCAAAGATAAAGGCTATAAAGAAACCGGTACAACTTTCCAAAATCTTACCGTTAAAGGAAAAAACTACAACACATTTGACGGTTTAGCGGGTGCTAAATTATCAAGCAGTATAAATACCGGTGAGGTTGTATTAACACCTGAGTTTTATGCAATGGTTGATTATGCGTTTAAAAACAAAGCTCCGGCAATTGATGCAAGATTGCAGGGTATGACAGCTCCGTTCCCGACCAACAGCTTTAAACCGAAGAAAACAAGCTTTGATTTAGGTACAGGCGTAACTATTAAGCATAAAATGGTGGAATACGGTGTTAATTACGATGTAAATATTGGTAACAAATATTTCGCTCAGCAAGGTAGCGTAAAAGTGCGTGTTAATTTTTAATTAATCGTCCTAATATCATACAAAAAAACCTATATAGTTTGACTATATAGGTTTTTTTGCTTTATGATGTACTATTGTGTTATATCGTGGTAGCGTTGCCTCTAATCGTCATTGCGAGGAAATTATGAAATAATTGACGAAGCAATCCAGTAAAAAATTCTGACTCACAGAATTTCTTTATTATTTTTCTGGATTGCCGCGCTCTCTACGTTCGCTCGCAATGACGGTTTGGTATTCATGCAACAATACCTCCTACAATGATACTGAGAACAATTTAAATAAAAAATTATGTTAGAGAATATTAGAAAAACTGCCGATAGTTTTGTAATGCGTGTTTTATTTGCAATGATTGCTTTTGCATTTGTCGGCTTTGGCATTAAAGACGTAATACATGGAAGAAGAGGCGGGAATATCGTGACTTTTTCTCATGCTAAAAATATATCGCAGGAAGATTTTTTAAGAGCAAAATCTCAAGAAATTAATGCCATATCCAAGCAAACCGGTGCAAATTTAAGCGATGAGGAAATAGCACAGTTAAATATCGATAGCCGTGTTTTAAGAAGATTAGTTTACGATAATATTTTAGACTATTTAGTTAGCTATTACGATTTGGATTTAAGCGATGATACGGTTAAAACTCTAGTCAAAGAATCGCCGGTTTTTAAAAACGAGCAAGGTGTTTTTGATATAAAAATCTTCAAAACTTATTTTAGAAATTCTTATATAGACGAAGAAAAATACCTAGTAAACTTTAAAGAAAAAGCGTTAAAAAATATTTTGGTCGGCACTTTTTTAAGAAGTTTTCACGTCCCTGAAGTTATGACTAAAAACATTGTAGATTACATGGCTGAAAAGAGGGAAGTAGAGTTAGTACAAGTAAATTTACAGAATAAAACTAAGGATATGAAAATTCCGGTCCCTTCCGAGCAGGAATCAAAGAATTTTTATCAAAATAACAAATCCTCGTTTGAAATACCGGAAAAGCGTAGTTTTTCATATATTAAAATTACCACCGAAAATCTACAAAAGAAAATTCAAATTACGAAAGAAGAATTAGTAGAATTTTATAATGAAAATAAAGATGAATTCGGTGAGCAAAGCTTTGAATCCGTAGAAAAGCAGTTATACGATATATTGCAGGCTCAAAAAATCGACGTCCTTAATATGGAACTTGCAAAAAATTTAGAGGATGACGTTGCAGCAGGTTCTAGCTTAGTCGAGATTGCCGAAAAATATAAACTACCTATTAATAATATTAATGCAATAAGTTATGCAGAGCTTGTTGACGATAAAATAATTGCCGAGAATGCCGAAAGTATTTTTGAGCTTAGCGAAGGTGAGTTATCTTACCCTATCGAGGCAGAAGATAAAAGCTATCTTGTATTAGTGGAATTAAAATCCGTTCAGCCGGCAAAAATACCTGAATTTGATGGCATCAAAGACCAAGTAGAGGCAGCTTTGATAAAGCAGAATATTGCAGATTTAAATCTAAAAATAATAAAGGATCTGGCAAAAGAATATAGCCCCGAAAATATAAAAGATTTGCAAGCTCAAAATATTAAGGTAAGTAGAAAAAACTATATTAGAGCAGATATGGAAAACGATCTAACTTTAACCCCTGAGATATTATTATCGATCTTTAACACTAAGGTAGGCAGCAATACACCCGTGTTTCAAGTAGGTAATGAAGTATATTTTGCACATATTAAATCTACGGGAATTGATGATTTAACGGTTAAAAATATTCAAACTAATTCGGAAAAGAATATAATTGCTACTATTCAAAATTCCGTAGCTGATGAGCTAATTAATTATACGATTAGGCAAAATGATATGAAAATTCAAGCAATGCCTCAGAATAGTAATCCCGTAGAATAAACTATGAGCTTTAAAGATTTACCGGAATTTTTGAAATTTTTAGAAAAAAACGGTGAGTTAAAAAATATTTCCGTTGAAGTCAAAACAGATTTAGAAATTACCGAAATTAGCAGAAGAGTATTAAAAGCAGGCGGTCCGGCTTTGCTTTTTGAGAATGTGATAAAAGCAGACGGATTTAAGTCCGATATGCCTGTTTTAACTAATCTTTATGCTAGTATAAACCGCATTTGTATGGGGCTTAATCTTAAATCCCCGAAAGAGTTAAGGGAGCTAGGTGAGCTACTTGCATTTCTCAAACAACCGCATCCGCCTAGTTCTTTCAAAGAAACATTATCGATGTTGCCGCTTGCGAAGCGTATCTTTGCTATGTCCCCCAAAACCATTACAAAAGCTGCTTGTCATGAGGTGGTAATTGATAAGCCAAATCTTAATATACTACCGATTCAAAAATGTTGGTCTCTTGATGTTGCACCTTTGATTACATGGGGGATAGTGGTTACCAAAGGTCCAAGTAAAGAGGCAGTCGATAATTACAATCTCGGTATATATAGAAGCCAAGTTATCTCGGAAAACAAGTTGCTAATGCGTTGGCTTAAATTACGTGGCGGAGCTGAGCATCATAAGCGTTGGGGTAAAACAAAGAAAGAGCCTTTCCCTGCTGCTATAGTTATAGGAGCAAACCCTGCGGTAACTATGGCAGCCGTCATGCCTATCCCTGAGAATATTTCAGAGTATAATTTTGCTGGTCTGCTTGGTAATGAAAAAGTAGAATTGGTGCAGTGTAAAACCATTGACCTTAAAGTCCCGGCTCATAGTGAAATCGTAATAGAAGGTTATGTGAGTTTAGACGAGTACTTGCCGGAAGGGCCGTTTGGCGATCATACAGGATATTATAATGATGTCGAGGAGTTTCCTGTATTTACGATAACCACAATAACAATGAAAAAAAATCCGGTATATTTAAGTACTTATACAGGAAAACCGCCCGATGAACCATCAATTCTAGGTGAAGCATTGAATGAGATTTTTATACCTATCTTGCAGCAACAATTTCCAGAAATAGTAGATTTTTGGCTACCGCCCGAAGGCTGTTCATATAGGGTTGCGGTAGTATCAATTAAGAAATCCTACCCGGGGCATGCTAAAAGAATAATGCTTGGGATTTGGTCTTACTTGCGGCAATTCATGTATAGCAAATTCATTATCGTAGTAGATGACGATATCGATATTCGTAACTGGCAGGAAGTGATTTGGGCAATAGCAACACGTTCTGATCCAAAGCGTGATACAACTTTTATAGATAACTCGCCGATAGATTATCTAGACTTCGCTTCCCCCGAATCAGGACTCGGTAGTAAAATGGGAATAGACGCAACCGATAAAATATACCCTGAGACAAAGAGAAAATGGGGGGGAAAAATAGAAATGAGCCAAGAAGTTATCGACAAGGTAAATACTATATGGGATAGTTTAAAGATATAGGCATTAGGTGTGATATGTCATACCGCGGCTTGACCGCGGGTATCCAAAAAATAACTTGTAGCACTAATGACTTTAATATTTTTAACTGGATGCCGTGATCAAGTCACGGCATGACATTTCCGGAACTAAATATGTATAACATCCCCCATGAAACGATAATTAATAACTTCAAAGAAATAGCCGATAAATATCAAGAACTTGTTCTACATCTAATGCAAGGCAGAGGTAATTTAATACCGCAAAGCTTAATTAATAGCGATAAGAATAAAGTTATAGCTTCCGTAATGATAGAACAATTTTGGGCAAATCCCGAAAAGTTTTATAAGCTAAATATTGAGTATATAGATCAGTTAAGAGAACTGACGACAAATGCCTTTGCAAAATTTGTCGGTAGCCCGGCAAGAACTATGTTTTCCCCTCAGAATAAAGATAAAAGATTTGCCGATTCTTCGTGGGAAGATAATACATATTTTGATTTTGTTAAACAATATTACCTCCTTTCTTCGGAGTGGCTTAAAAAAAATATCGATCAATATGAATTACCAAATGACTTCAAACAACATTTGGAATTTTTAACCAAGCATTTTATCGATGCATTTTCACCTTCAAATTTTGCTCTTTGTAATCCAAAAGTTTTGCGTGAAACTTTAGAAAGCGGTGGGCAGAATTTAGTTCAAGGACTTGAGAATTTTTTACGAGATATAAAAAGCTCAGGTGATATATTAAACATTAAAACCACGGATAAATCAGCTTTTAAACTTGGCGAAAATATAGCGGCAACAAAGGGAAAAGTTATTTTTCAAAATGATTTAATGCAACTAATATGCTATGAGCCGAAAGACAAAGTGCATAAAATCCCAATCTTTATTATTCCGCCTTGTATAAATAAATATTACATATTAGATTTGTCTCCCCATAATTCTTTAGTATCTTTTTTAGTAGAGAATAATTTTCAAGTTTTCCTTATTTCGTGGGTTAATCCTGATGGTTCTTTAGCCGAAAAAGGAGTTGAATATTATCTAAACGAGGGTATTTTAGCATCGATTGAATATGTTAGAAATCTCGGTTTCGAGAAGATTGATTTTGTCGGATATTGTATGGGCGGTACTTTTCTTGCAATATTAATGAGTCATCTAAAAGCAAAGAAAATCGATTATGTTCATAGTGCTACTTTCTTTACTACCTTGCTAGATTATACTTACCCGGGTGAGCTTGGTGTATTTTTGAACGAAGCTACTATGAACTATATTAAAGAAGACATAAAGCTAAAAGGCTATTTTGACGGTCAATATTTATCAAACAGTTTTAGCTTGCTTCGGGCAAATGATTTAATATGGACGTTTTTTGTAAATAATTATTTACTGGGTAGAAATCCTATGCCTTTTGATTTATTATATTGGAATGCGGATTCTACTAATTTGCCGGCAAAAATGTATGAGGAATATTTACAAAATATATATTACAGCAATTTACTGAAAGAACCTAAAGCTCTAGAGTTATTAGGCACTAAAATAGATCTTAGTAGTATTAACTGTAATTCATTTTTTGTAGCTGCAAAGAAAGATCATATAGCCCCTTGGCGTTCTATATATGACGGTATGAAATTATTAAGCGGCAACAAGGTTTTTTGTTTAACCGATTCAGGGCATGTTGCGGGAGTAGTTAACCCTCCTAGTTCCGAAAAATATAATTATCGTCTTAATAACGATTTAAGCTTAAATAGCAAGGATTGGCTTGCGAAAGCAACAGAGCATAAAGGTTCATGGTGGAATTGTTGGCATAATTGGCTTATAGAGAATAACGGTAATAAGTTAGTGGACTCTTTGGATTATGGGAAACTAACAACTATTGAGGATGCACCGGGTAGTTACGTTAAAAAATAGAAGTTGCCCGTGTGGATCATTTGTACCACTGTCATCCCGTGATGGTATTGTTGCGTGGATACCAGAGTCGTCATTGCGAACGAGCGAAGCGAGTGCGGCAATCCAGAAAAAAATAATAAAAAAATTCTGTAAATCAGAATTTTTTACTGGATTGCTTCGTCAATTACTTTGTAATTTCCTCGCAATGACGATCGACATAAAGGCAGCGTCTAAAATATAAAAAATCGTGAAGAGAAAAAATAATAAATTTATAGAAATATCAATTGCCTTTATTTTGGGTATAGTATTGGGGGTTTGGGGACAAGATCAGGGATATTTTACGGATTTGATAGATCATCCGAAAATACCAAGATATTCTACGCCTGCGATAAAACATTATAATATTTCGGAACTTTCTAGAAGTAAAGTTAGTACCTGTTTTACTCCCCCTGCCGGATGTACCGAATTTATAGCCCACCAAATTGATAAAGCACAGGAATCTATTTACATGCATGCATACGGTATGAGTGATGCATTAATTACTGCTGCTTTGATTGATGCTAAAGAGCGTGGGGTGAAAGTTAAAATTTTACTTGATCGTAGTAATTTAACGCAAAAATTTTCTAAGCTGCAAGAGTTACAGCGAGCAAAGATTGAGGTAGGTATAGATAGAGTCCCGGGAATAGCTCACAATAAAGTTATAATTATTGATAGAAAGAAAGTAATAACCGGCTCGTTTAACTTTACTAACTCAGCAGATAAGCGTAATGCCGAAAATGTAATTATTATAGAAGATGCCGAGCTTGCAAAAAGCTATTTACAGAATTGGCTTCGCCGCAAAGCACAGAATAGATAGCACGATCGTCATTGCGAGGAGCGAAGCGACGCAGCAATCCAGAAAAAATAATAAAAAAATGCTAAAGATTAGCATTTTTTACTGGATTGCTTCGTCAATTACTTCGTAATTTCCTCGCAATGACGGGTAAAAATTATCCACTCAACAATGTCCGCTCGCAATGACACAAAAACCTAAGATGATTTTTTGTTAAATACGTTTTTTTGTGCTTGTTCAGCCATATTCTGCATATTAGAAGAAGCTTGATGAACATTTTCGGAAATATTTTTATTTACTGCTTCCATTATTTTTGCCGAAGTTTCATAAGCGATATTTGCAAATTCTTTAGCGTTATTCATAGATGTTTCATAAAGAGACTTAAAGCATTGTTGATGACACTCGCTATTATGTTTGAAATCACTGGAATTCATAGTTTCTTTAGTAGTATTTAAGATAGTATTGACGTTATTCTGTATAATTTCGGAATTTTTCTTAAGTATGGCTTGCATGCTTTCGGTGGCTATTTGATTTGTAGTTAGGACGATATTCATAGCTCTTTGCATTGTGCCGGTCACGGAAGAAAGATCAACGCTTGGCATATTTTTTACAGAACTCATATAAAATTCCGGATTCATATAGGATTTCATTAAATCTAAAAATTGTGTATTATTTAACATTATTCTGCTCCTAAAAATAAAATTATATTTTGGTAGGTTTGCTCTGGATATAAACCTTTAATTTATGCTAACATTTATAAAATTATGAGTCAATAATTGTTAGTATAATAATTATTATTAAGATTAATTAAGTTTTAATGTATGCTAGATGCAACAATAATAGAGTTAATAGGTAAGTGGCAAAAATATCTCAGCCTACAGAAAAATTACTCTAATCATACGGTAGTTTCATATAATAATGATCTTAAGCATTTCCTTGAGTTTATATATTCTTATAATTCTGAAATTGTAACGATGGATCATATTAAAGCTGCAGATATAAGATTGCTGCGGAGTTGGCTTGCTAAAAGGAAGAGTGATAATTTTGTTACATCCTCGGTTGCACGGGGTTTATCTGCCGTAAAAAATTTCTATAAATTTTTAGGAAAAACTATTCAGCTAAATAATCATATAATTTTTTCTATAAAATCTCCTAAAAAAAGTAAGCTTTTACCGAAAGCTTTATCCGAAGAGGATGTAGTAACTTCGCTTGATCATATTGAAGAATACGGAAATGTTAAGTGGGTGGAACTTCGAAACAAAGCAATATTGGTTCTTATATATGCTTCAGGTCTTCGTATATCGGAAGCATTATCGATTACAAAGCTTCATTTACAAAATTTAGAGTTTATTAAAATAATAGGTAAAGGTAGTAAAGAAAGAGTGATTCCGTGGCTACCTATTGCAAGAAGTTTGATTAATGAATATCTAGAATTATTACCTTATAAGTTACAAGATAATGAACCTATATTTATAGGAAAACAAGGAAAAAAATTACAACCCCCTGTTTTTAATCGTGAGTTAATTAAGTTAAAACGTTTTTATGGCTTACCTGAACATTTAACTGCTCATGCATTTAGACATAGCTTTGCTTCCCATTTACTTGAAAACGGTGCTGATTTACGCTCTATCCAAGAGTTATTAGGTCATAAAAGCTTATCTACTACCCAAAACTATACTAAGACAAGTATTAAGCATTTGGAGTCGGTATATAATAATTCGCATCCAATTAAAAAATAAAATATATTTAATGTTAATAATCTTCTTGCGTTAATTTTAAGTTATATATTATATTATTTAAAACCCTATAAATACCAATAGGGATAAGGTTTAACCTTAAATATATAGATTTTGAGATATTAATAGTATGCCCACAAATGTTAAATTAAATTCTACACTCAATAAATTGTCTACCGAGCATAAAACAACTAAAAATAAATCATCTGAATTATCAGTTGAACATGACTTACTTTCTAAAAAACGTTCTAAATTACCTATGGACTATAAACCTTCTAAAGAAGAAGATTATATGTGCCTTAATCAGCTAGAATATTTTAGACAAAAACTTTTAAGATGGAAAAATGATTTATTAATAGAGTCTCAAGAGACCTTAACTCATCTAAGAGAAGAAAATCGAAATGAAGCCGACTCCAATGATCGTGCTTCTAGTGAAACGGAAAGAGCTATTGAACTCCGTACTAGGGATAGATATCGTAAATTATTTAACAAAATAGAAGAAGCATTATTACGTATAGAGAAAGACGAATACGGTTATTGCGAAGAAACGGGTGAACCTATAGGCATAAGAAGATTAGAAGCAAGACCCATTGCTACGTTATGTATCGAAGCTCAGGAACGTCATGAAAACTATGAAAAGAATCATTTAGATGAACCGGATAGATGATTTCATAGTACGGAGTGATTTTTATTCTATGTCATTTCTGCGTAGGCATTGTTGTATGGCTCGGTAAAACCGCACAATGTCATTCCCGCAAAAGCGGGAATCCAGAAAAAAAGCATAAATACAGCAAGGTTTTAAAATTAAAGCTCGATTTATCTCGCTTTACACTAGATTCCCGCCTACGCGGGAATGACATCCAGATCCATGCAACAAGACCATCACGGGATGACACAGCGAAGAAACTGATCCACGCAACAATGCCTTGCGAGAATAACATAAATTTACTAATTCCCTTTATCTTCTTGAGGGGTGGCAGGAGTAGAGCTTAAGCTTTCTACTATCTTGTTTAGCTCAACTTGGCTACAAATTCCAAGTAAAACAGGGTCTCTTGGAGCAATAGATTTTATATTCCAATAGGTACGGTTTCTAATAGAATCAATAGTAGATTTAGTAGTACCGATTAACTTAACGATCTGCTTGTCTTGAATATTTGGATAGTTACGTAACAACCAATAAATAGCGTCAGGTTTATCTTGACGTCTTGCTATAGGCGTATATTTAGTAGTTTGCTTTTTCTGCTTTTTCATTATTTCATCGGCAGGGCTATGGGATATCCGTAAATTACTCTCGGGATCCTTACTACAACGCTCTATTTCTTCTAAAGTTAACTGACCGTTTGAAATCGGACTTAGTCCTTTAATAGATTGAGCGACTTCTCCGTCAGCCATGCCTTTTATTTCAAACTCATGAATACCACAAAAATCGGCAATTTGCTTAAAAGTTAATGAAGTATTTTCAATTAACCACATGGCCGTAGCTTTTGGAAGCAACGGTAATATTTTTGGAGGATTCATGATATATTTTTTTCGCTTAATGTAAAAAGTTATAACAAATAGAGCTACTTAAGTCAATCTTCATTTAAAAACTTCACGATCTCTTCGACTACTTTTTTAGCATCGCCAAATAACATAAAAGTATTATCGTGATAAAATAATTCGTTTTCTATGCCGGCATATCCTGAAGCCATCGAGCGTTTAATAAATAGAATTGTTCGGGCTTTTTCGACATCTAGAACAGGCATCCCGTAAATCGGACTATTTGGATCATTTTTAGCTGCCGGATTGGTCACGTCGTTTGCACCGATAACCAGTACTACGTCGGTATTTGCAAAGTCTCGGTTAATTTCCTCAAGCTCAAGTACTTTTTCGTAATCAATATTAGCTTCGGCAAGTAAAACATTCATATGCCCGGGCATTCTGCCTGCTACCGGATGAATGGCAAAACGTACGTTAATGTCGAGATTTTCTAATATATCGACCATCTCCTTTATAATATGTTGCGACTGTGCAACTGCCATACCGTAACCGGGAACGATAATTACGGATGAAGCATTTTGAAGTAAATGTGCCGCATCCCCCGGAGAGCTTGCTTTTGCTACTTTATCATCATCTACATCTTTGTTAACTCCTGCAGGTGCCGGTAAAAATGCTCCGAAAATAACTTTAATTAATGAGCGATTCATTGCCTTACACATTATATAGCTAAGTATAGCACCGCTACTACCGACTAATGCACCGGTAATAATGAGTAAGCTATTACTAAGAGTGAATCCGATACCTGCCGCCGCAAAGCCCGAATATGAATTTAGCATTGATACTATAACGGGCATATCGGCACCGCCGACCGGTATTATTAGTAATACCCCGATTAACAATGATAAAAAGATTATTAGATTAAATAAAAATATATTTTCCGAGCGAATAAATAATATTATTAATGCCGCTAACATTATCACGGTTAATAAACACACATATTGTTGACCGTGAAATTTTACAGGGCTGCTTTTCATCAATCCTTGCAGCTTTAAGAAAGCTATAACCGAGCCGCTAAACGTTAAAGCACCGATAGATGCACCAAGCGATATCTCTACCAAAGAATTAATAGGTAAATTACCTGCAATTCCTATAGAAAAATTTTCAGGTACAAGGATCGTAGCATAAGCAACAAAAACTGCGGCAAAACCTACAAAAGAGTGGAAACCGGCAACTAATTGAGGCATTGCCGTCATAGAGATTTTCAGGGCTATCACTCCGCCTATTATGCCTCCTAACAATATAGTCGCTATAACGGTCAGTTTATTGCTAAAATTAGGCAGGAAGAAAGTAACGCATACTGCTATTACCATACCCAAAATACCTATAGAACTCCCTAAACGTGCTTGCTTTTGAGTCGATAGAAATTTGAGCGATAAAATAAAGCAAATACTAGATACTAAATATAGTAATTGAATGATCTGCAGAGACATAAAGGAATATATTTAATAATTTATAAACGTCATTACAAGCAGCGAAGGACGTTGTTGCATGGATCAGAAAACGCATTCAGTGTCATCCCGTGACTCTTGTCCTATAGTACCGGACAGTTTCGTTCGATGTCATTCCCGCGTAGGCGGGAATGACATCCAGAGCCATGCAACAAGACCTCTCGCAATGACGAATATATTAAAAAGTGAACCCTATACCGACAGAAACTACTAAAGGATTAAGTTTAACTTTAGAGGTTACCTTTTGAGTGCCTACTAAATTCGGTTTATATTCAAGTTTAGGGTTTAGGAAAAATTGTCTTACGTCTATATTGATTAAAGTATCATCCTTAGCATAAAAATCTACGCCTATTTGTCCAACTGGACCGTGTCCGTTTCTAACTTTAAGACCGTTAGCTTGAGTAAACAAACAAGAACCGTGGTAACCTGCGCCTATATAAGGTCTTATACCACCGTAAGGAGCTATATGGAACTGTCCTGTAATTGTTGCAGGAATCATATAAATAGGTTTACTTTTACCAAGATTTGTAACGTCCCTACCGTAATTATGAGCAACATTAGCAAGCGTTGTATATTTAGTACGTAAAGCATTAAAACCAAGCGATAATTCGGTAGCTAAATAATTATTAAAGAATATAGTAGTAGAAACATCACCACCATAACCGTTTTTTACAAGCTCCCCTACTGACACTGGTGTTTTGGATGTAGGAGCAGGCAAACCTTTTTGTTTAGCATCCACGAATACTCCGCCTAAACGCATTTTAAAAACTAAAGCTCCTTCATTTTCATAATATGGAACATTATCATAATCAGGAGCAGACTCTAGATCGTCATACATACCCTTAGCAAAACTATTAACACTGATACAAGATACAAAGAGAATTAACCCTAATCTTTTAGTCATTTTTATCATAATCACAAACCTATACTTGCTTAAAATTAATTACTATATTATAACATAAGACTTTTGGTACTTATGTATACTCGCTGAATTTGAAAAATTGGCTACGTCGTTTTTGTAAACCTTCAGATGCTCACGTACTATAAGTACGCTCCGCTCCTCGATTTACAGACTCCTTGCTCTTTTCCAAATTGAGCTTCGTCTACCAACCCTTCTATTTACTTAAGGTAAAAGATAGAGTTTTTTTAAGATAAAAGTCAAGACATTTAAGTAAAATTGTAAAAATTATCGGAGCATATTAATGAATGATGCATTAAAAACATATTTAACTGGTATAGGTTGGTTTTTACTTAGCTTATTAAGTAGTTCTGCTAATGACATAATGTCAAAATATTTAGGAACACGCTTACATAGCTTTGAAGTGGCTTTTTTCCGCTTTTTCTTTAGTGCCATAATATTACTACCTTTTGTTGCTTATTACGGTAAAAGTACATTAAAAACAAGACGTCCGTTTGTACATATCCTAAGAGGACTATTATTATTTTTCGGTATGACTTCATGGACTTACGGGCTTACTATTGCTCCTGTTACTACTGCAACCGTAATAAGCTTTTCTATTCCGTTATTTACTTTAATATTAGCGGTTTTTTTCCTAAATGAGAATATAATTTGGCAAAGATGGGTAGTAACTATCGCAGGTTTTGTAGGACTCATAATCACGCTTAAACCACATGCCGAAGATTTTAACCCTGAAATTTTATATTTTGTTTTGGCAGCTATGTCATTTGCTATGCTTGATATTATCAATAAAAAATTCGTAGTAAAAGAATCAATGATTAGTATGCTATTTTACTCAGCCATAGTAACTGCCGTAGTATCCGTGCCTGCTGCAGCTAATTATTGGTTGACACCGACTATATTTGAGTTAACCTTACTATTTATATTAGGAAGTAGCGGAAGCTTAATATTATTCTTCTTACTTAAAGCATTTTCTATGGTGGACGCTACCGCCACTGCTCCTTATAGATATTTAGAGCTGGTGATCTCGGCAATAGCTGCATATTTAATATTTAACGAGTTTCCCGATAAAAACACGTTGCAAGGAGCAATAATCATAATTCCGGCAACCTTATTTATAATATACTCCGAAAAGAAAGCCATGAGCAAAAAAAATGAATCGCAGTAAATTAATATTTTCAAGCGGTGTAGCTAATACTTTTGAGTGGTACGATTATGTATTATTCGGTTATTTTGCACCGATAATCGGAGCTAAATTTTTTCCGAATGATGATGCTAATACTTCACTGCTGCAAGCTTTTCTAGTATTTGCCATAGGCTATTTGGCAAGACCTTTGGGTGGTATATTTTTCGGTATTATAGGCGACAAATTCGGCAGGAAAGCCGCTTTAACCGGCGCATTATTTTGTATGTCTGCCCCAACCGTATTAATCGGAATATTACCAACCTACCATACTATCGGCATTACTGCTACGGTGTTGATGATTGTTGTAAGAATATTGCAAGGATTATCAATGGGCGGGGCTTTAACCGGCTCGATTTCATTCGTTATAGAGCATACCCATCCGAAACACAGAGGTTTTACCGGCAGTATTTCGATGTCCAGCATATGCTCCGGCTTGTTACTCGGTTCTTTCGTTTCTTATATTGTCAAAAATATTTTAACCGCCGAGCAGTTTGATAGTTTTGGCTGGAGAATCCCTTTTTTACTCGGTTTCTTCATACTTTTTGCAGCTTTTTATATTAAAAACCACACTCAAGAAACCCCAAATTTTAAGAAGCTCAAAGAACAGAAAAAAATACAAAATTCACCGTTGAAGAAAGTTATTACCAAACATTGGTTTGATATATTAATTTCGATTTTTGTTAATGCCCCAGGTTCAATAATATTCTATCTGCATGCAATTTATTTGGTATCTTTTCTGAAAATCAGCCGTAATTTTACCGAGAATGAAGTAAATAGCCTTGCTAGCGTATGTTACGTAATTATGATAGCCGTAACATTATTAAGCGGTTATCTGTCTGACATCATAGGTCGCAGAAAAATCTTTATAATCAATCTTGTAATAATTGCCGTAACAACACCGTTTTTACTTAATAATTTTGAAGCCGGTAATTTCACTAGCGTTATTATCTCACAATTTATACTTGCAGTTCTTGCCGCTAGCTATATCGGTCCTGAGCCGGCTTTGCAAGCAGAGTTCTATCCTACCGAAATACGCAACACCGCACTATCACTTTCTTACAATACTGCTACCAGCATTTTCGGCGGTACTACTCCCCTTGTTTTCGAGTATTTAGTACAAAAAACCGGTCATGTTACTTCGGCAATTTATTATATTATCTTAAGCTGCATCCTTGCTTTAATAGCTTTATTCTTTTACAAAAATCGTGCTTTGAGTTCAAATTCTTAGTCAAATAATGTAATAAATTCCAAAATTCTTCTTGATTTAATAGTAAATTTGTGGCAAAAAGAGTTTGAAATAAAATTAGATTTTTTCAAAACTTTAGCTACTATAGCTCAGGGGTAGAGCACTTCATTGGTAATGAAGAGGTCGGGGGTTCAATTCCCTCTAGTAGCACCACCGTGCATCCTAACCTTCCCAGCCTTCTTTAGTTTTTCTCGAAAAACTTATATGCTGGTTTATGCTCCTTTTGCGTATAAAACTAGCTCAAAAAATTATTTTATGTGTTACTTTCGTAAGGAGGTAATATGGGCAAAATAGTTACATTATCTTTTTCCGATAGTAATATAATTTTCTATGACATGGTGGGTAATTTTATACCGCCCGAATGGAAAAATTTAACTTCTAGTAGTGGGAAAGCTTTAAGCAAAACCTCAAAACAAATATTATCGCTAATCGTTTCACGTTTGCAAAGTGACAAATTTTTTACTACGGAAAACGATAAATTAATAGAAAATACTAAAAATTATGAATTACAAGAAACCTATTACTATTTTGAACAGTTGATAGGAGTTTGTCAAAAACGTGTTAGGCAATGTTTAGAAGAACTTACGGAAAGTGGTTATATTAATTTTAGCATTATTAATATAGTTAAAGAATATGTTAAATATCGTAACATAGTGTCTATTAGCCTTACAAAAAATTTTACTTCTTACAAGAAAAATTTTTCCACTGAGCTGGAAAAAAATTTCCAGTTGACCGGAAATAATTTTCAGGTACACAATATAATAGATAATAATAAATCTATATCTGAATCTAGATATGAAAAATCTAGTTTTGAAAATGAATTTTTTGAAAAAGAAAATTTAAATATTGAAACTAGCAATTCGGGTAGCGAGTTAATTTCTGAAGATAAAGATGAAACTTTAGCTCCACAGGCAACTGACAAGACTAAACCTTTATATGCTACAAAAAGAGCGGAAGAATTTTATCCCTTAACCGAAGAGGATGCAGAATGGTTAAGGTTAAGGTCAGAGCGTGACTTTAATTTGAGTTTTATCAATAAATTATTGTTAAAATTAGCCGAGTATCAGCCTAATAACCGCTTTAGTACTAAAGAAAGATTGTTAAATTATATGGCTAAGGCACTTGCTAAGGAAAAACGCACCCCTGATATGGTAAATAACGAAAATTTTAACTTTGCTAATGATGATAAAAACGCAAAAATAGAAAAATTTTTAAAAGAAATAGAATATAGTAAGGATACTAGCCCTGAAGCACAATTAAAACGTAAGATAGCGGCAGTATTTGAGCCGAATATGGCTAGCAATTTACTACAAGCGTGTCTATTTTCTGAAATAGTAGAAAGCGACGAATATATACTAAAGCTAAAATATAATATTCAGCTATCAGAACATACAAAAAGCGGTTTACTAAGGCAAATACAAGCGGTTTACGGCAATAAAATAAAGCAGCTTAAGGTAGTATACAAGAATAACGCTAGACCAATCGTAAAACAAAAAGAAGAAGAAATAAGTGTTGAAGCCTATATTCAAACGGCACTTTCAGGTCTTGAGCCTATTTGGCGTAATATTAGGGAACGTTTAATAAATTATTGCGGTAAAGCGGCTGATATGGTTTGGTTTAGTAAGTTAAAATTAGTTAAAATAGACGAAATAAATAATAAAATCTTGCTTAAACCCGAAACAAATCTTATAGGGTCACAAGTTATTAATAATTATATGACTTACTTAAGACTAGCTTTTGAAAGCTTTAATTATAGCTATGAGATAGTTAAAGCTTAATTTTAGAACATGTTAGCTATAGATTTAGTTTTATTAATAAGTTTGTTATTATTATTTTCTAAGTAAAGTTAAGCTTCTACATTAGCTTAACTTTATACTTTTTATTAACTATAATTATTTAAATAAACTACTTTTTATTGTAACTTTCTGTGGTTACTTCTATAGCATACTCTTTTAGTCGTTTCATATAAAAGTTGTCCCACTTAAAACTAAAGTCCCTATTATAAGCTATTAAATTTTTACCTTTATAGCTAATAAGAAGAAAACCATATTTCTTTATAATTAAATGTTTGTCACAAATTTTAGGTTCATGAAATGAGTTATTACTAAGTAAATTATTAAGAATGCCTAAATATATGTTATTATAATGTCCGTTATAATATTCTTTTATTAGTTTTAAATCAAATTCTACTTCACCTTTACAAAAATCTTTAGCTAAAACTTTATCTTTAAAAAAATGAGTTGTATAAAACCCAGTTTTATCAAATTGAGATTGACTCATAAAAAAACCTATTATTAGTTGTTAAATTTATAGTTAGTAATTATTAATATTATTGTTACTAAAATATAAAACGTTATTAGTTATTAACGCTTTAGACCACCATTACCGCCGCAAATTTTTGAAGTAAAGCGGATAAAATAATAATTTTGGGGTATTTAATAAATTTATAAAATTGTGTGACTTTTTGGCGGCAACAAGGGGAAAAAGGAATAAAGTTACTAAATAATAAAGAATAATAAGAAATAGCTAAACAAGCGTTAGTAGCTTTTTTATTACTAAATATTAATTGTATTAGCTAAATAAAAAAATAACCGCCGTTGATACTTTTTAAAATAATGACGGCGATTATATAATGTTTATTGCTAAGTTTGGAGCATATAAGGAGCATATGAAAGTTTTAAAATAGTATAATCCTTGTAGTTATAAGCTTTCTAGCTGTAGCCCGTCTGATAGTTAACCAGACGGGCTACGCATAAATATATAAATATGCTTATAATTTTAATATTTTTTGCTAATTTATTACGTTTTTAGTTATTTTTTTGCAAAATATAAGCCAAAAATTGAGACGGGGGTCATTCCTTATAAAACAAGGGCATAGGGGGGTATTTGCCTCGCAAATTTTTTTAAGGACATTAATGGTTTGTAGCAAAAATTTTTGATTAAAAACGAAATAGTATTTTTATTATAATTCTGTATTATATTCAAAATTATTTAATTTAATTAAAATATTAATATGAACTTATTAAAAGATTATTTTGCTAGAGATGAAGACATAGTGTTCAGCGAAAGACTTGCTAAATATAGAACAACCTTTACTGAAGAAGAACTAAACACTGATATACTAGAAATGATGCTCCTTCGACTAGATAAGCCATCAATACTACGACGATTTGAGGATATTGTGGATGCAGATAGAAAAGAATTTAAGGAATTTATATTAAGTAAAAATAAGTTTTCAAAACCTGCGAAATGTAAAGCCTTTAAAAAAATTGTTAATATTAAAAAGTTATGTGAGAAATTTATGGATGATCCAGAATATTATCATCAAATTTGTCTAGAAACTAATAAACTATTAAAGAATATAGATACAATAATAAATAATATGAATACAGACCCATTAAGATTTTATGGAATTGCTAAAGATAAAGAAAGTTTAGAAACTTCACCTTTTAAAATTCTTCCAAATGAAATTATTATTAAAGTCTTTGATTTTGTAGATAATATAGATGTTATAGGTGAAAATTGATTAACTACAGTTTCGTTGGATAACCAATAGACTATATAATAAATATAAATCTATCTAATTTCTAATCCTTTTATTATAGATTATCTCAATCCATTTGTATTCAACTTCAAATAGAGCTATAATTGCTGGAAGATACAGGGAATTATGATTGTATGCTAGAAAAAAATCATCAAATAACTACGCATTATTTAATAAATATTTAAGTAAGATATTAAAAACAACTATTAATAAATTTGGTTCTCTTGATAATATCATTATCTTTTTATTAGAGTTATGTGAGTGCGGTTATATAGGGCTTGCAGCTAAAAACCTTAAAACCGCTCCCCCTTTTATTTCGCCTTTACTTGTATATAAGATAATACGTAATGATATATATTTAGCTAAATGCGTAAAGTTAGCCCAAAACTATGCAGCCGAGATGGCTGAGGCAGTTTTATATGATCGGGCTATTAACGGCTATGAGGAAATAACTTTAAACGCCCAAGGTGAATGTATAACTCGTAAGAAAAAATATTGTTCTAAAAGTTTGCTGGAATATCTAAAGGCTAATTCTGCCAAATATCAAATTATAGGTAAGAATAATTATAACGATAAGGATGATAAAAAAATTAATACAGAGTTAGTTAAGCAATTAAATGAAACTGCTATATTTGAGGTAGAGGCTTATGAATCAAGTAATAGCACAGAAAAGCCTTGCGACTAATAGTAATATTAAAAATAATTTATCAAATACTCAAAAGATTATAAAATTTCCGGTAGATTGGTCGCCCTATCCTTTTCAGCTGCCGCTGTGGCGTTATCTATATAACGGCGGTAAGAAAGCTATAGCAATATGGCATAGACGAGCTGGCAAGGATATTATGGGGATTAATTGGATTACGGCGTCGGCATTGCGTGATGTCGGTATATACTGGTATGTATATCCAACTTATAACCAAGCTAAAATGTCGGTATGGGACGGTATGACTTTAGATGGACGCCCTTATATGTCATTTATCCCTGACTCTGCTATAGCTAAATCTCAGCAATACAAGCAGAGAATAGTATTTAAAAACGGTTCAGTGATTCAATTTGTCGGGAGCGATAGATATGCAAGTATCAGAGGTAGCGGTATTAAAGGGGCGGTAATTTCTGAATATTCTTACCATGATCCAAGGGCTATGACTTCAGTAATAGAGCCGATGGTAGTACGAAATAATGCTTGGCTACTTTATTTATATACGCCTGCTGATGATCCAAAATTAACGCACGGGGAAGAGTTGTATATAAAGTATAAAGACGATGTAGAAGCTTATTGCGAGATTAAAACTATTGAGGATACTGTTGATCATGATGGCAAACCTTTAGTTAATCAAACAAGCCTTAAATCTATAGAGATGACTACAGAAGAAATAAGGCGAGAGTTTTACTGTGACTTTGAAGCATATCGTTATAAGCGTGCAGATCAAGGAGGAACGTTTGTAAGTCAACTACGTTTAGCTGAAAGTGAGGGACGTATTAGCTATGTACCGCATGATCCGGCATATAAAGTAAATACATATTGGGATACGGGTATTATAGACTATACGGCTATT
>DYDX01000076.1 GCA_020404425.1 Rickettsia endosymbiont of Pyrocoelia pectoralis | reverse complement strand
TATGGGTACCGTTTTTTACTATATTCTCACTCCGGCATTCTTTGCATTCTTTCCACTCTTTTAACATCCTTATACCTTAACTTTTTTTTTTACAAGGATATTTTCTTCCCTACTCCCTGTCAACTTTTTTTAGGCAATGCCGAAAATTTAATTAATTATCACTTGAAAAAAGACCGTTAAAAAGCTATATTTATAATATATAAATAACATAATTTAGGTTTGTTTATGATTGACTACACCAAAACTTTAACATCCGTCTCAAAAAATAAGACTTTTGATGAAGGTTTAAGAAAATATATGCTTAAAGTATATAACTATATGGCACTTGCTCTTCTACTAACCGGAGTTACTGCCGTGACGACTATATCGGTTGAGCCTATTTATAATTTTATGTTTCAAACCGGCTTTGGTACAATAGTAATGTTTGCACCGCTTGGTATTGCCTTATATTTCTTTATGGGTTTTGGGCGTATGAACTTACAAACGGCACAAATATTATTCTGGGTTTATGCGGCTTTAACAGGTATGTCGCTTGCATATTTAGGTGTTATTTATACCGGTGAATCAATAGCACGTACTTTCTTTATTTGTGCTTCCGTATTTGGAGCAATGAGTTTATATGGCTACAGCACAAACAGAGATTTAACGTCTATGGGATCATTTTTTGCAATGGGTCTTATAGGTCTTATTATTGCTTCGTTAGTAAACTTATTTTTAAAAAGCTCAGCACTTTACTTTGCTACTTCTTTAATAGGCGTTGTTATATTTATGGGTTTAATTGCTTGGGATACTCAAAAAATTAAATCTATGTATTATATGGCAGGAAATGATGAATTAGGACAAAAATACTCCATTATGGCAGCTTTTACCCTATTTTTAGATTTCATAAATTTATTCTTATATTTAATGAGATTTTTAGGTAATAGAAGAGATTAATATATTTGTTATCACCTGATCTTATCAGTATTATATTCTATGTCATTCCCGTGAGAGGCTTGCTTGCGTGGACCGAAAAAATGCTCGGTGTCATACCGTGGCTTGTCCACCGTATCCAGAAAAGCAGAAACTTGTAGCGTACATTATTTACTGGATCCCGTGAATAAATCACGGGATGACAGCGGAAAAACCGAGCCATGCAATAACGCCCCGCCTACGAGAAATGACATAAAACCGCTTCTTTCTCCTCATTTAGGTTCTTTCAAATTCAATTATTTGCCGATGTAGCTCAGCTGGTAGAGCGGCGCATTCGTAATGCGTAGGTCTGGGGTTCAAATCCCCACATTGGCACCACCGTCTAGGCTTTATACTGGACAGTTTTGTTCTATGTCATTCCCGCAAAAGCGGGAATCCAGCTAATTAAATCTTTTCTTTGAAATTAAGATTTTTTTAGCTTAGATCCCTGCGATCAACGGGATGACATCATGTTCTTTTTAAAAATTGTCCACTACTATACCTTTAACAACGGGACGCCGTTATTGTGACATGCTTTAATTAATGCCTTATCATTAGTGGCTAAGGCAAGTCCTTCATGCATGGCAGTTAATAAATAAGTTGTATCATATGCGGTAAGATTATTAGCTCTTGCAGTATTTGTAACTTCAAGCATGGAAAAATCAAAATTTGATATGCTAAGAGGCAAAGAATTATATAAGTCTATGAATTTAACAGTATCGGTTATATGTAATCTATTGCGTTTTTCTGATACTAATAGAGTATTAGTGATTTCAAGTTTCCAAAGAGAAGGTATTATAGCTCCGTACTTCATACAATAATTTAACACAAATTTTGAATATTCATTGCGTTCATCTTCAAAACACCATGTTATAGCTACAGAACAATCTAATATAAAAAGAGGATTATTCATCTTCTGCCTTCATCTCTAAGTTCTTGGATTGTATAAGGCTTCAAGCTTTTACCTTTGCTAAATTCAGCAAATTTTTCCACTATATTTTCTATTTTAGGTCTTTCTGTTATAGGTATAATTTTTGCAACCGGTGTATTGTGCTTACAAATAGTAATTTGTTCGCCGTCTTGCACACGTTGTATTAAACTAGAAAAATGGGTTTTTGCTTCAAATAGGTTAATTTGATTTGATAAATGTTGTTTCATATAGATATTATAATAAAATAGACTAGTCTAATACTAGTCTATTTTTGAGATTTTGTATAGGGAATTTGAATTAAGGGAAGAATCTTAGTAATTTATGTGGGTTTTTATGGGGTTGCTGACAAAATAATTTTAAAGCTAAGGAAATCACTTTAGTTACAAATTTAAAGCATTCTATAAACTCATCAAACCACCAAGTATAATAAGGTCTCCATCTTCATGATTAATTACTGTTTCTACTAAGTTTTGGTCCAGTTTATCACTTAATTTACTTATTTGTTGTAAACTAAATTTTTCCATTGCGGCTTTTAATAATTTTGGATGATTAAATAGTGATTTATCATATATAATATCAAACACGGCATTTGTAATAATATTATTTTTAACATTCCCTAAATTAATAGAATTCTTTGTATCAATGCTGCTTATTATACTATCTATGTCAACTTCTTCACCCTGCTCAAGTCTTGCTTATGCATTTTTAAGTATTGCAATTAATTCTTTAGCATAAGTTTCTTTTTGCTGCTCAATCAGATTTGATTTATTTTTTATTTCAGGTTCTATAGATTGTACTCGTTGATTTGCTTGTGCTTCATAGTTCACTTTAATAGCTGCTATTTGACTAGCACATTGAGTTTTATACTGTTCAAGTAGCGAATGGTATTCACCTTGTTTTCTTTCTATAATATCTGAATTACTAATAGTAACTGTTGTAGAAACCGTAGAATAGCCAGGATTTGCTCGTGCAGAAGCAAATTTCATTTCACTTTCTGCACTGCATTCTGCTTGTTTTTGAGTAAATAAATTATTATTCTGTGTCTCCATGCTTGCCTCAATTTGGGCTATTTGAGCATTTAAGTTATTGACAAGATTCTCTTCATTATTAACTTTTGTGTTTATAAAATCTTTTAATATCTTATTTGCTGCTGCTTCATGTTCTTCTAATGACGTTTTAATTTTTGCTGCTAATTTAGCTAGTTTTTTTCTATTTTCAATTTCTCGTTGTGCTTTCTCCATTACTTCACCAAACATCATCATTGCAAATAATGATTCGAGATCAATATCAGGATGTAAATTATAGTTATTTGTCGAGTGATCATTTACCGGTAATATTTTGTAATGTTTGTAAGCTACCATAGGAGTCTCGGGTTTAGGAGCATCTATTTCAATAATACGGTCCTCTGATATATTATATAACTTAGCAACATATTCTTTTGAAGCAGCATCTAGGTTAGGGCTGAAAGGCACGTCACGCATATGTGGTTTAAATATGCCTAAACCCCCTTGATAGTTATGCCATGTGTGCTTTATCGAGTCCATTAATCTTGTAGAAGAATATTCCTTACTTTCTTTATGATTTCTAAACATTAAATTGATAGCCTCAAGATCACCTCCGCCTTGTTCGTATAATTTTAACCAAGAGCCGCTACCTATTAATTCCCTGAATGCCAGCCCGCCCCACGCATATTCGGTAGCTAAACTTTTAAAGACAGAAATATGATAATCTTCAATAGATTTACAAAAATCATTATTTTGATTATACTTAATGGATTTTCTTAGTCTCATATCATG
Organism: Rickettsia endosymbiont of Pyrocoelia pectoralis; assembly: GCA_020404425.1. Lineage (GTDB taxonomy): Bacteria > Pseudomonadota > Alphaproteobacteria > Rickettsiales > Rickettsiaceae > Rickettsia. Next base: position 25,435 of record DYDX01000076.1, on the reverse strand, counting down.
ATAGGTAAGGCTAATAATAATCTGCTTTCTTATTACCAGTATTTCTTCAGCTTTAATGCCGTCAAATACGCATTGATGTTTTAAATGACCGTTTGCCATTAAACCATATTTCCCTTCATTATTGACAACTTCTAAAGCAAGCCTGCCATAAGAGATATTATTATCCGCAAGATATTGATAATACTCCTTCACAGTCACTATTAAGTCTTGTCTTTCAGATGCATCCAAGGTTTTAACTTTTTCATTTTTTTTATCTAATTGTTTATGTAATTTTCTAAAAAATTCCTTGTTTATTTTTACTCTATTTATCACTTCCACTACTCCAGCTATCAATTAATGATAAAAGTTGTTTTTTTATATTATTATAATTAATTAAATCTTTTTTCAAGAATTTTAACTCAAAGTAGATATTTTTATAAAAAAATGCAGCATAGCAGCTATGTTGATCATTACGTTCTCCTAAAGCACAAGTAATAAAATCTTTTGGTCTTTTAGGATCATCATTCGTATATAATTCTTCTTCTTTATAATAAAACGGATTTTTTTTATCATCTTCATGCTGCCGCCTTATCGATTTTTTTTTCTCTATATTCGGTTCAGCTGCCATTTCTTTTTCAAATTCTTCTTTGCTGGCTATATTTATTTCTACTGTTTCTTTTACAAAATACAAAATACGATTTAAGTCTTTATCTAAGCCTTTATTGGTAAAATCTACGCTACATTTTTTTTCTTCACATTCTAAATCCTCAATAGATAAAATAACATCACTAGGTCGGTGCATACTTAATGATTCCCAATATTTATACAATAAATAGTCATCACGGTCTTTATGATATTTCCCGATCTCATCACTCATATCCTCCATCCAAACCGATACGGATTCTTTGCCTTTGCCAAATCCTGCTTTCATTTCAGGGTAAACAAAATCAAACATTAATTGGGTTTCTTTACCGTCCGACTCTACTTTACTGCTTGCAGTTAAAAAGGCTCTTGGGATATTTAGTGTTAGTCCACACATTTCAACTTTTCTAGACTCTTTATATTCTTCCCAAGGACACGGGAATTTAGGAAACAGCGAAGGGATAGTATTTTGCTGCCAGTTTAAGAATTGTCGGCAATCCTTTTTTTCTACTATTTCCTCCGGAACTTCAGAGCGATCTTTATAGTCAGGATTTTCATACTGAATAAAATATTTATCATTCTCTTTAATCAAGGTAAATGTAGCACCGCTTGGATGTTTATATTCTATATTAGAATATTCAGCATAGCTTAATTTGCTGAAGCAGATACTGAAGATTATTAGGACAAATTTGGTTATTAATTTTCGTATATTTAAATGAATTTTTTGATTCATATACAAAGTCCTAAGATTATTAAACCATTTTTTCAGGTACTACTATTTTATCAAATTCTTCTTCTGAAAGTAGGTTTAATTGCTTTGCGGCTTCTTTTAAAGTGATGCCTTGTTTGTGGGCTTCTTTAGCAATCTTGGCAGCGTTGTCATAGCCGATATGCGGATTAAGAGCTGTAACAAGCATTAGAGATTTATCACGTAACTCGTTGATGCGTGTTATATTAGGTTCTAAGCCTTCAATGCAATGAGTGACAAAGCTATTTGCGGAGTCCGATAATAATTCAATAGATTGTAATATATTATATATTATCACCGGCTTAAAGACGTTAAGCTCAAGGTGACCGTTTGAGCCTGCGATAGTAACCGTTACGTGGTTACCCATTACTTGACTGCAAACCATTGTTAGTGCTTCAACTTGCGTAGGGTTCACCTTGCCGGGCATGATTGAAGAACCTGGTTCGTTTTCCGGTAAATGTAGCTCTCCGAGACCGCATCTTGGACCTGAACCGAGCAGCCTTATATCATTTGCTATTTTCATTAAGCTGACTGCTATAGTATTAAGAGTACCCGAAAATTCTACGAGTGCATCATGAGCAGCTAAGCTTTCAAATTTATTAGGGGCAGTTTTAAACGGTTGCTTTGTAAATTCTGCTACTTTCTCGGCAAATTTTACATCAAAACCTTTGCGAGAATTAATACCTGTTCCGACCGCTGTCCCTCCTTGAGCAAGTAAATAAACTTTTTTTAATGCATCTTCTATGCGTTCTAGTGCATATTCTATTTGTGTAATATATCCTGAAAATTCTTGCTTAAGGGTAAGAGGGGTAGCATCTTGTAAGTGAGTGCGACCAATCTTTATAATTTTATCCCAATCTTGTGATTTAGTTTTTAAGGCTATAAGTAAATTGTTTAAAGCAGGTATTAGTTGTTCTTTTGTCGTAAGTACGGTGGCTATATGCATGGCTGTCGGAAAAGAATCGTTCGATGATTGCCCTTTATTAACATGATCATTAGGATGCACTGGGGATTTACCGCCTTTCTGCCCAGTTAGTTCCTCATTAGCGATAGAGGCAATAACCTCGTTCATATTCATATTTGTTTGCGTCCCTGAACCGGTTTGCCATACTACTAAGGGAAAATTATCATTAAATTCGCCTGTTAAAATCCTAGTTGCGGCTTTATCAATGCTAGCTGCTATTTGAGAATCTAGGTCACCGAATTCGTGATTAACTTTTGCAGCACATTTTTTTAAAACGGCAAGAGAACGGATTAAAATTTCAGGCATTTTTTGTTTGCCTATCTTAAAATTTTCTAGAGATCTTTGAGTTTGTGCTCCCCAATAAAATTTTTCTTCTATTTGAATCTCGCCAAAAGAGTCGGTTTCTGTTCTATAGTTTTTCATACTTTATCAAATATTATATAATTATCTATTTTTTTCATAAAATAATCACTAACGGCAGTTAAGTCTAACTGTTCGGATAATTTAGCAAAACTATAATATAATTTATCTTTAATGGAAGCTTTTTTTAGGTTTTTAGAAATAAATCCTATAGTATTTTCTATCATGATGTCACGGTTAAAACTATAAAATTTTTGCCAATTTTCATCATAATTTTGTTGAGAAAATGTAGTAAAATCAGGCTTAAACGGTTTAGTAATTATCTGCTTACCGTAATATATATCAAATACCGTATCATTAATGAGTTTATTATTACTCAAGTTATTTATTACTTTATCAAAAAATTTACTTAAAGCAGCATTGGTAATTTCTTTTTCGGTAAATTCATTTATAAATATGTCTATTTGCTTTTCAAAACTGTCAATAATTTGTTGATTTTGTACTACCTCTTCTTGCATAACTTTTCTCTCGGATTAATAAGTTACTTATTTTAAGTAGACTAAATATTTATAACCAAGTAAATAAAAAACAATATTTGATATATAAAAATTTTAATGTAATAGGTGAAATATTATAGAAGCGGCGTTTGATACATTTAGACTCTCTACTTTTTTAGAAATAGGGATTTTTACTAAGTGGTCACAGTTTTCTTCTACTAATCTTCTAATACCTTTATCTTCAGACCCTAATACTAAAGCAATTTTGTCGGAAATTAATTTATTGGTAAAACACTCATTTGCTTTTCCGCTTAATCCTATAATCCAAAACCCATGTTTTTTAAGATAATCTATACATGAACGTAAGTTAGTAACTTTAACAATTGTAATTAATTCTAAAGTTCCGCAAGCTGCCTTAGCAATAGTGCCGTTTTCATTTGGAGAATTATCTAGAGGTAATATTATAGCATTAATATCAAAAGCAGCAGCACTACGAATAATTGCACCAATATTTTGCGGGTCTGTTATTTGATCAAGAATAGCAATTTTACATTTGGGGCTTTTTATATCCATATCTTCGATGTTGTAAGAAAAAATCGGTTTTACTTTTGCTATTATTCCTTGATGTGTTTGGTTCTCTACTAGTCTAGCTAAAACATCATTACTAACGATTTCATAAGGTCTTGAGCTTATCAAATGTTTATTTAATTCAAAAATTTCTTTAGTACATAAAATATTCTCAATATGACGTTTTGGATTTTTAAGAGCTGAAAATACGGGGTGTTTACCGTAAATATAGTAAAGATTTTTATAGTCAAGTTTTTTATTTTGCATGTTATTAGAAACCAATAGTAATTTGTTCTTGACAGAAACTACTATTTATTATAGAAAGTTACAACTAAATATAATGTGCAAGCTGCTATTTGTTTATTTGATGATTCGGCAAGAAGTTTTATTAAGTCCTATACTAATTTATATTGTACTTTAGGGCAAATTAGTCTATTTAATACGATAAAGTTCTTTTAGGAGGAATGGCCGAGTGGTCAATGGCAGCAGACTGTAAATCTGCCCGCGTAAGCGTTCGAAGGTTCGAATCCTTCTTCCTCCACCACTTAAAATGGTTCGGGAAAGTATATCATTTTGTTTAAAAAACTTATACAATAGTGATTAATTTTATTTTAAAGTAAAACACAATCATGTATACTGTAATGCTGAATTAAAGTGATATAATGCGGGTGTAGCTCAATGGTAGAGTTCCAGCCTTCCAAGCTGGCTGTGTGGGTTCGATTCCCATCACCCGCTCCAGAGACAATTGGTAACAAATAAGATCTAGCAAAGGATGCACTTTAAAAAATAACTTGTATTAAAACCTAAAAAATTTGTAGAGAGAAATAATATGGCAAAAGAAAAGTTTGCGAGGGACTTACCTCACTGTAATATAGGAACTATAGGTCACGTAGATCATGGTAAAACATCTTTAACTGCAGCGATAACTTTAGTTCTTTCAAAAGAAGGTGGAGCTAAAGCAAAAAAATATGATGAAATAGACGGGGCTCCTGAAGAAAAGGAGAGAGGTATAACTATTTCTACTGCCCACGTAGAATATAAGACCAAGAAAAGACACTATGCCCACGTAGACTGTCCGGGACACGCTGACTATGTAAAAAACATGATTACCGGTGCTGCTCAAATGGATGGTGCAATATTAGTTGTTTCTGCTGCTGACGGTCCTATGCCTCAAACAAGAGAGCATATATTATTGGCAAAACAGGTTGGTGTACCTGCTATGGTTGTGTTCTTAAACAAAGTTGACATGGTTGATGATCCTGAGTTAATAGAGTTGGTAGAATTAGAAGTAAGAGAATTATTATCAAAATACGGCTTCCCGGGTGATGACGTACCTTTCATAAAAGGTTCTGCTTTACAAGCTTTAGAAGGAAAGCCTGAAGGTGAAAAAGCTATTCATGAATTAATGGATGCCGTGGATAGTTATATCCCTCAGCCTGCTAGAGATACAGATAAGCCTTTCTTAATGCCGATAGAAGACGTGTTTTCTATTTCAGGAAGAGGTACCGTTGTAACAGGTAGAATAGAATCAGGAATAGTAAAAGTAGGTGAAGAGATCGCAATAGTCGGTTTAAAAGAAACCCAAAAAACTACTTGTACCGGTGTAGAGATGTTTAGAAAGCTACTTGATGAAGGTCAAGCCGGTGATAACGTTGGTATATTACTACGTGGTACAAAAAGAGAAGATGTGCAAAGAGGTCAAGTTCTTGCTAAACCTGGAAGTATAACTCCTCATGACAAATTTGAAGCTGAAGTATATGTGCTTACAAAAGAAGAAGGCGGTCGTCATACTCCGTTTACCAATAATTATCGTCCACAATTCTATTTTAGAACGACAGACGTTACGGGTACAATAGAACTACCTGCTGATAAACAAATGGTAATGCCGGGAGATAATGCTACCTTTACAGTTTCATTAATTGCTCCGATTGCTATGCAGCAAGGACTAAAGTTCTCTATCCGTGAAGGTGGTAGAACAGTAGGAGCAGGCGTGGTTTCTAAAGTAATTAGTTAAGTATTTTTATAAATACCTATTATTTTACAATAATAGGTATTTGTATTTTAAGATGTATGACATCTTGCTGTTTAAACATAGGTTTGCTAAATGAAAAATAAAATTAAAATTTGCTTAAAGTCATTTGATCATCGTAGTCTTGATCAAGCTACTAAAGAGATAGTTAGTGCTGTCAATAGGACTTTTGCTAATATTAGCGGTCCTATCCCTTTGCCTAGAAAAATTCAAAAATTTACTGTAATTAGATCTCCACACGTGCACATAAAATCAAGAGAGCAGTTTGAGATCAGAACTCATAAGAGATTATTAGTTATAAAGGATGCTAACCCTGCTGCCGTTGATGCTTTAAGTAAAGTCGACTTAGCGGCCGGAGTTGATGTAGTGATTGAATTAGAGAGTGGGGAATAAATGAGAACCGGTATAATTGCTCAAAAAGTCGGTATGACTAGTGTTTTTAACGATAAAGGAGAAAGAGTTTCTTTAACGTTAGTCAAAGTCGAAGATTGCCAAATAGTAGAACATAAAACATTAGAGAAACATGGATATAATGCTTTAGTCGTCGGTGTGAAAGATAGAAAAGCATCTCGTGTTAATAAGCCTATGAAACAGTTTTTTGCTAATGCTAAAGTGTCCTCTAAAACTAAATTAAAAGAATTTCGTATTTCTGAAGATAATTTTATCGATATAGCCGCTAATGTAGAAGTAGATCATTTTGCAGCAGGTCAGTTTATAGATGTGACTGCAACTACTATAGGTAAAGGTTTTGCCGGTAGTATGAAAAGGCACAATTTTAGAGGACTTGAAGCTTCGCACGGTGTTTCAATATCGCACCGTTCGCACGGTTCTACAGGTCAAAGACAAGATCCGGGGAAAGTTTTTAAAGGTAAGAAAATGGCGGGACATATGGGGTGCAGTCAGGTTACTATTCAAAATTTAAAAATATTTGCGGTTGATAAAGAGCAAGGACTTATTATGATCCAAGGTAGTATTCCTGGACATAAAGGTGCTTATCTTTCAATAAAAGATGCAATAAAAAAGATTTCAACGGTTGTATAATTTAAGTGTTAATATCAACTAAATAAAAAATTATATAAAAAGTTTTATATAAGGCTGTATAGGTTAAACAAAGATGAAAACTAAAATGTTAAATCTGATCAATGAGGAAGTTGGTGAGATTAAGTTAAATGAAGATATATTTGCTATAGAGTTTATCAGAGATGATATAATAAAGCAGGTTATTGATTGGCAGCGGGCTAAAGCGATGTCTGGTACGCATAAAACTAAAACCGTATCGGAAGTATCGGGAACTACTAAAAAACCTTTCAAACAAAAAGGAACAGGTAATGCAAGACAAGGTTCGCTTAGATCTGTCCAGATGTGTGGTGGTGGTGTAGCTCATGGTCCTGTAGTTCGTAGCCATGCAACGAAATTACCGAAAAAGGTAAGAAAGCTCGGTTTAATTCATGCTTTATCTGAAAAATTCGCTGAAGGCAAATTATTGGTAATAGATTCTTTAAAGCTAGAAAAACCTAAAACTTCTATGCTTGCAGATATGTTAGATAAATTCCAAGGTAAAAGTTTTTTTGTAATAGACGGAAATGAAGTAGATCTTAATCTTTCTTTAGCGGCAAAAAATATTTATAATACCGTAGTTGTTCCGCAAATAGGTGCAAATGTCTATGATATAATACGACATGAATATGTATTATTATCGCAAGAAGCCGTGAAAGTTTTAGAAGAGAGGTTAAAATGAGTTCTTATAAATATTATGATTTAATTAGAAGACCTATTGTTACAGAAAAAACTACGCTTCTTTCAGAACAAAATAAATATAGTTTTTATGTAGATAAATCTGCCGAAAAGCTTACCGTAAAAAAAGCTATAGAAGAAATATTTAAAGTGAAAGTAAAAAAAGTAAATATTTTAAATGTTAAAGGTAAGAAAAAGAGATTTAAGGGAATTATAGGGCAACAAATTAATAGAAAGAAAGCAGTTGTAACATTAGAAAAAGATCATACTATTGATTTTGCTGGAGGAATTAAATAAATGGCTTTAAAAAGTTTTAATCCAATTACTCCTTCTCTTAGGGAATTAGTTCAAGTTGATAGAACCGGTTTATGGAAAGGTAAACCTTTAAAATCTTTAACCAAAGGAATATCTAAAACCGGCGGAAGAAATAATCAGGGTAGAATTACTTCTTGGCATAGAGGCGGAGGACATAAGAAATTATATCGTATTATTGACTTTAAAAGAAATAAACTAGATATTTCTGCAGTTGTAGAAAGAATTGAATATGATCCTAATAGAACTGCTTTTATAGCTTTAATTAAATATGAAGACGGTGAATATTCTTATATACTAGCACCGCAAAAGCTAGCTATAGGCGATAAAATAATATCAAGCAAGGATGCGGATATAAAAATCGGAAATTGCTTGCCGCTAAAATATATTCCTGTCGGTACTACTTTACATAATGTTGAAATGAAAATCGGTAAAGGTGGTCAAATCGCAAGATCAGCCGGTACTTCAGTGGATTTAGTAGGTAAAGATTCAGGATATGCACAAATTAAATTAAAGTCCGGTGAATTTAGATTAGTTCCTTTAGAATGTAAAGCTACTATAGGCGTTATATCTAATCCTGATCAAAAAAATATTAATTTAGGCAAAGCCGGTAGAAATAGATGGCTTGGCTGGAGACCGCATGTAAGAGGGGTTGCAATGAATCCTGTAGATCACCCGCATGGTGGTGGTGAAGGTAAAACTTCAGGAGGACGTCATCCTGTTACGCCTTGGGGATTCCTTACTAAAGGTAAAAAGACGCGTAAAAATAAACGTACGTCTAAGTTTATCATAAAGAAAAGAAAATAGATTTTAAATTATAATTAGGTATTAATTATGGCACGTTCAGTGTGGAAAGGGCCTTTTGTAGACGGTTATTTAATAAAAAAGATTCAAAAGTTAATAGAATCAGGTAAGTCAGAGATGATTAAAACTTGGTCTAGAAGATCAACCATTTTGCCTACTTTTGTTGGATTTACGTTTTCTGTTCATAATGGAAATAAATTTATTCCTGTTTCTGTAAATGAAGAAATGGTTGGAAGAAAATTAGGCGAGTTTGCTCCTACTAGAACATTCCATGGACATGGAGCGGATAAAAAAGTTAAAAGAAAATAAAGTCATATGGTACAGGAAAATAAAAATTTTGCTAAGGCAAAGGCTAAATCAATCAGAGTTAGTCCAAGAAAACTAAATTTAGTTGCAACTTTTATTAGAAATATGAAAGTGTCTGAGGCACTGATACAGCTGTCATTTTCTCCTAAAAGAATTTCAAAAGTTGTAAAAGCTTGCCTACAGTCTGCTGTGGCTAATGCCGAAAATAATCTAGGTTTAGATATAGATAGATTAGTTATAACTGAAGCGATAGTAGGTAAAGCTTTAGTTATGAAAAGAGTTATGCCGAGAGCAAAAGGAAGAGCAACTAGAATAAATAAATTTTTTAGTAATCTTTATATAACCGTTACAGAAAAAGAGGATAATTGAAATGGGGCAGAAAGTTTGTGCACATGGTTTTAGGGTAGGACCAACTTTAATTAAAGGCTGGGATTCGGTATTCTATGCAGAAAAGCATTATAAAACTCTTTTTTTACAAGATCTAAGAATCAGAGAGTTAATAAAGAAAGACTGTAGTCAAGCTCAAATCAGTAGAATTTTAATAGAACGTCCTTCCAATAAAAGTATTATAATTAATATTAATGCGAAAAAGCCAAATATTATAATTGGTAAAAACGGTAGTGAAATCGATAAGCTAAAAAAAGCTATTGAAAAAATGACTTCTTTAAGTGAAGTTTATATAAATATTCATGAAGTTAGAAAATTTAATATAGATGCTGCGATAGTGGCTCAAACTATAGCATTACAATTAGAGAAAAGAGTTTCTTTTAGAAAAGCAATGAAAACTGCAATTCAAGCTTCCTTTAAACAAGGGGGACAAGGCATAAGAGTTAGTTGTTCCGGAAGGCTTGGAGGAGCAGAAATTGCTAGAACCGAATGGTACATAGAAGGAAGAATGCCTCTTCATACTTTAAGAGCAGATATTGACTACTCAACAGCAGAGGCTATAACTACTTACGGAGTTATAGGAGTTAAAGTATGGATCTATAAAGGTGAATATACAGAAAATAAAAGATATAATTAATTTTAAGTATTAAGATGTTAGCTCCAAAAAAACAAAAATTTAGAAAAGCACATAAAGGTAGAGTTAGTTCAAAATCGAAAGCCGGTACAACGCTTGTTTTTGGTTCGTTCGGTTTAAAATCTATTGATGGTTGGCGTGTTACTGCAAGACAAATAGAGGCAGGAAGAAAAGCTGCTACTAGATGTATGAAAAGACAAGGAAAATTATGGATTCGAATTTTCCCTGATCTGCCTGTTTCTAAAAAACCGGCTGAGGTTAGAATGGGTAAAGGTAAAGGTTCTCCTGAATTTTTTGCGGTAAGGGTTTCGCCTGGAAGAATTATGTTTGAGATAGAAGGGGTAGAAAAAGAGGTGGCACTTAAAGCGTTAGAACTCGCAAGTGCAAAATTACCTGTTAGAACAAGGATAGTGAGACGTTATGAGTGATTTAAAATTATTAAAAACAAAGTTACCTACAGAAACAATAGAAGAGCTTTATAAAAACTTTAAGCTTTTAAAGAAAGAATTATTTAATTTAAGATTCCAGCAAACTTTAGGTGAATTAAAAAATACCAGTAGATTTTTATTAGTTAAGAAATCTATAGCACGTATTAAAACTGAATTAACAAAAAGATCTAATAGTGAGGAATTTTAAATGCCTAAAAGAGTTTTACAAGGTGTAGTAACAAGTTCAAAAGCTGATAAAACAGTTACAGTACAAGTAGAAAGAAAATTCAAACATCCTATTTATAAAAAGTTTGTAAGAGTGTCTAAAAAATATGCTGCCCATGACCCACAAAGTAAGTTTCAAGATGGGGATAAAGTTAGTATAATTGAAAGTCGCCCTATCTCAAAAACTAAAACTTGGGTAGTAATAAATGAAGAATAAAAATTTTTAGTCTTTGACTTTAGTTAACAGATTAATTATGTTGTTTTTCGTGAATAAAATTGGAAATAGTTTATGATTCAAATGCAAAGTATCTTGGAAGTTGCAGATAATTCCGGTGCTAAAAAAGTTATGTGTATTAAAGTTCTAGGTGGCTCTCATCATATGATAGCGAAGCTAGGAGATGTGATAGTAGTATCTATTAAGGAAGCTATACCTAACGGTAAGGTTAAAAAGGGCGATGTTTATAAAGGAGTTATTGTTCGTACGAAAACAGGTGTTGTAAGAGCAGACGGTAGTACGATCAAATTCGATAAAAATGCATTAGTACTTTTAAATAAGCAAGATGAACCTATAGGTACTAGAGTTTTTGGTCCGGTAACTAGAGAACTTAGAGCAAAAAAATATGTTAGAATAATGTCACTTGCAGAGGAAGTGTTATAAATGATTAAGTTAAAAGTAAAAAAAGGTGATGAAGTTATAGTTATTACTGGAAAATATAAAGGAAAAAAGGGAAGAATATTAAAGGTCTTTCCTAGTGAAAATAAAATAACTGTTTCAGGTGTAAATTTAGTTAAAAAACATACTAAGCCTAATCAAATGAGAGAAGGTGGAATAATAACTAAAGAATTACCTATACATATTTCAAACGTTGCACATATTGATCCTAAAACCGGTAATCCTACTAGAGTATCTTTTAAAATTTTAGAAGATGGTTCCAAGGTTAGAATAGCAAAAAAATCGGGAGAAATCATCGGTAAGGAAGGCAAATAATGTTAAGATTCAAAGAATTATATCAAAAGGAAATTATTAAAAATCTGCAAAGTGAATTTTCTTATAAAAATAAACACCAAATTCCTAAAATTGAAAAAATCGTTATAAACATGGGAGTAGGGGAAGCAGTAGCTGATTCAAAAGTAATTAATAATGCAATAAATGATTTAACTTTAATATCCGGTCAAAAACCTGTTGTGACTACGGCTAGGAAATCTATTGCGACATTCAAGTTACGTGAAGATATGAAAATAGGTGCTAAAGTAACCTTACGTAAAGATAGAATGTATGATTTTTTAGAGAGATTAGTGATTGTTGCATTACCTCGTGTTAAAGAATTCCGTGGTTTTTCTCATAAAAGTTTTGACGGTAAAGGTAATTTTACTTTCGGACTGAAGGAACAGATAGTTTTTCCTGAAATCAATTACGATAAAATTGATACGTTAAGAGGAATGGATATTACGATAGTTACATCGGCTAAAACAGATAAAGAAGGTAAATTTTTACTGTCAAAGTTTAACTTACCTTTCTATAATTAATTTTAGGATATATAAATGGCAAAAGTAAGTTCTATAAAGAAAAATGAAAGAAGAAAAAAGTGTACACAAAGCTTACATAACAAACGTACAAAATTAAAAAGTAAGATCTACGATAAAAATATTTCACTAGAAGAGCGTTTTTCATTAGTAATGTCACTTGCACAATTACCTAGAAATTCGTCAGCTACAAGAATTAGAAATAGATGTGAGCTGACAGGTAGACCAAGAGCTGTTAGTAGAAAATTTGGTATATCAAGAAATATGCTTAGAGTATTAATAGGTAGGGGGTTAGTTCCCGGTGTAGTTAAATCAAGTTGGTAAAATCGGGTAGGTAAATAAATATGTCAATGACAGATAATGTAGCGGATATGCTAACTAGAATTAGAAACGCTTACAAAAGTAAATTAATAAATGTATCTTTTCCTAGTTCTAAAATTAAAACTTCAATCTTGGATGTTTTACAAAAAGAAGGTTATATAAAAAGCTATACGGATATTAAAAAAGATAACATCAATTATACCGAAGTAACATTAAAATATTCAGTTAGAGGCGAGGCTTCTATATGTGAAATTCATAGAGTTTCAAAGCCGGGTAAGAGAGTATATTCCGCAATTAGCGATCTGAAAGGATACTATAATAATATGGGAATATATATTCTTTCTACTCCTTCTGGGGTTATGTCAGATAGAGAGGCTCATATTAAAAATGTCGGCGGTGAAATAATTTGTAAAGTATTTTAAGGTAGAAAAAAATGTCACGAGTTGGAAAATTACCTATTACTATACCTGAAGGGGTAAAAGTTGGTTTAAATGATCTAGAAGTAAAAGTATCAGGACCTAAAGGTGAGTTATCAAAAACTTTTAAAGGTAATATAGAAATTTCACTAGAAGAAAACAAGCTTTTAGTTAAGCCTTTAGCTTCTACTAAAAGTGCCCGTGCCATGTGGGGTACGGCTAGAAGTATAATATCAAATATGGTTAGTGGCGTTAAAGACGGTTTTAAGTTAAAGCTAGAAATTAACGGGGTAGGTTATAGGGCAATGGTAAAAGGTAAGTATTTAAATTTAATGCTTGCTAAGAGTCATAACACTAAAATTGAAATACCTTCATATATTAAAGTTGAGGTTCCTAAACAAAATATAATTATTCTTGAAGGTACGGATAAAGAAAAATTAGGGCAATTTGCTTCAATTATTATAAAACAAAGACCTCCTGAACCTTATAAAGGAAAAGGAATTAAATTTGAAGATCAATTTATACCACGTAAAGAAGGTAAGAAAAATTAAATTTAAGAGTTAAATATGCGTAGTGCTAAGCTAAAATTTGAGAAAAGAAAAAGCAGAATAAGACATAAAATAGCAAAAACAGCTAATAGAGTAAGGTTGTCGGTGTTTAAATCCGGTAGACATATATATGCTCAGATTATTGATGATTCTAAATCAATAACTATTGCTTCTGCTTCTACTTTAGATGAAAAAATAAAGAAATTAAAAAAATCTCATTGTAATATTGAAAATGCCAATAAAGTAGGGGAGCTAATAGCAGAAAAAGCTGTTGCACAGGGCATTGAAGAAGTAGTATTTGATAGAAGCGGATATAAGTATCACGGGGTAGTTAAAGCTCTTGCTGACACTGCTAGAAAAAAAATAAGGTTTTAGAAGGTTTTATATATGTCTAAGGTTAAGAAGAACGAAGATGCTTTAAGCGAGGTTTTAGTTGATGTAAATAGAGTCACTAAGGTTGTAAAAGGCGGTAGAAGATTTGCATTTTCTGCTTATGTAGTTGTCGGTGACAAAGCCGGTAAAGTAGGGGCTGGACACGGTAAAGCTAAGGAAGTAAACGAAGCTAGAGGAAAGGCAAAGCAAGCAGCTAAAAAGAAAATGATGAAAGTGCCTTTATATCAAAATAGAACGATTCACCATGACGTTATAGGAAGAAGCGGTGCAGCTAAAGTAATTTTAAGAAGAGCTAAAGCAGGTACCGGAGTTATAGCAGGTGGTTCTATGAGAGCAATTTTTGATTCTGTAGGTATTCATGATATTGTAGCAAAATCGATAGGTTCTACTAATGTTTATACTATGATTGCAGCAACATTAAATGCATTGCAAAAACTTTCTTCTCCAAAATCTATTGCTGCAAGAAGAGATAAAAAGATAAGTGAAATTTCTATAAAATCTTCCGAAGTTCAAGTTAACGAATAATATTTCGAAGTAAGATTAAGGTATGCTATGAATAATAAAAATTTAACTAGTAATAATATAAAAGTTACTCAAATTAAAAGCAGTATAGGTCGTAAGTACGATCAAGAATCAACATTGATTGGGCTTGGTTTAAATAAAATTAATAGATCTGTTATTCTTGAAAATACTAGTTCAATCAAAGGTATGGTCGATAAAGTAAAACATTTGTTAAAAGTGGAAAACATATAATTAGAGTCTTTAAATGAAATTAAATGAATTATATAATAATATAGGTGCTAAAAAAAATAAAAAAAGAATAGCACGAGGTATTGGTAGTGGTAAAGGTAAAACCGGCGGTAGAGGCGTTAAAGGTCAGAAAGCAAGATCGGGTGTTGCAATAAAAGGTTTTGAAGGTGGCCAAACCCCTATGATAAAAAGACTTCCTAAAAGAGGTTTTAATTGCATTTCGACTAAAAAATATAATATAATAAATATTTATAATATTGAAGCGGCATTAGTAGAAGGTCGTTTAAATGCCACTGATACTATTACTAAAGAAAAACTTATAGAAGCTAAAGTAATTAATAAAAGCAATAATAAAAAGTTAGTAAAGCTACTATCTATTTGTAGTGATGATTTTAATCACTCTTTATCATTTAAATTAGATTCTTATTCTTCTAAGGCTAAAGAAATAATTGAGAAAGCAGGCGGAAAATTATTATAGCTTATGAGCCAAAACTTTTCTAAAAAATCTAGTAATGATCTAATTAATCGTATTATTTTTACTGTTTTTGTTCTTATAATATGTAGATTTGGTTCGTTTATACCTATTGCAGGGATAGATTCAGCTGCTTTAAGTAGTATTGCTGAAAAAAACCAATCGGGAATACTAGGAATGTTTAATATGTTATCAGGAGGCTCGTTGGGTAGAATGTCTATTTTTGCCTTAGCGATTATGCCGTATATAACAGCTTCTATTATCATTCAATTAATGTCGGTTGCATATAAGCCTTTAGAAAATTTGAAAAAAGAAGGAGAAGTAGGAAAAAGGAAAATAAATCAACTATCTAGATATTTGACGGTTCTGCTTGCTTCTTTCCAGGCTTATGGAGTTGCTATAAGTTTAGAATCAATTGTTACAAATACAGGGCCAGTGGTTATTATCCCGGGTTTTTTCTTTAAAGTTACGACAGTAATTACTCTAGTGGTAGGTACAATGTTGTTAATGTGGTTAGGGGAGAAGATCACGCAACGCGGTATAGGTAACGGTACTTCTTTAATTATATTTATAGGTATAATTTCAGGTGTACCTAGTTCTATAATTAGTATGTTTGAGTTATCAAGAAAAGGCGCTTTGTCTCCGATAGTGGCAATTACCGTTTGTATAGGAGCGATTGCATTAATAGCTATAATAATATTTTTTGAAAAAGCTCAAAGAAAATTATTAGTTCAGTACCCTAAAAGACAAGTGGGAAACAAAATTTACGGTGGGGATTCAACTTATATACCTCTTAAGTTAAATACATCCGGAGTAATCCCTCCAATTTTTGCTAGTTCGATTTTATTATTTCCGGCAACACTTGCTAATTTTTCGAATAATAATTCTGAAATTATGAACAGGCTAACTTACTATTTAGGGCACGGAAAACCTATATATATATTATTATATATAGGTTTAATAATGTTTTTTAGTTTTTTCTATACTGCAATAGTATTTAATTCAGAAGAGACCGCTAATAATTTAAGGAAATACGGCGCTTATATTCCTGGTAAAAGACCGGGGAAAAACACTTCTGAATATTTTGATTATATACTTACTAGACTTACGGTTATAGGAGGTACATATTTAAGTATAATATGTATAATTCCTGAATTAGTAATGAATAAATATGTAGTTTCGCTTTCTTTAGGTGGTACAAGTTTTTTAATCGTAGTAAATGTTGTGCTTGACACTTTAAGCCAAATTCAAAATCACTTATTTAGTAGTAAATATGAAGGTTTAATGAAAAAAGCAAAACTAAAAAATTAAAAAAGAGTCTAAAGTGATAATAATTTTTTTAGGTCCTCCAGGAGCCGGGAAAGGAACGCAAGGGAAAAAAATAGCTAAAAAGATTCACTTACCACATGTAGCAATTGGGGATATATTTAGAGCAATCACTAAAACTCCGGGCAAAGATGCTGAATTAGTTAACGAATATATTAAGCAGGGAAAGCTTATACCTAATGAAATAGTTAATCAAACAATTAAAAATTTTTTATTATCGCTGGATTATAAAGAAGGTTATATTTTAGACGGTTATCCACGTAATTTAGAGCAAGCTAAGTTTTTTAAGTCTTTTTCTGCTGAATTTTTTGCTGCAGAAAAAATAAAAATAATATTTTTTGATATTTCAGATGAATTATTAATTAAAAGAATTTTAGGTAGATATAATTGTAAAAGTTGCGGAAAAATATATAATACTTATTTTTATCCTTCTAAAATTGAAAATATATGTGATGATTGTGGATCAAGTACATTTGAGTATAGAAAAGATGATAATGAAAAAATAGTAAAAGAAAGAATCAAAATATTTAAAACTGAAACATATCCATTAATAAAGTATTATAAAAATAATTATGATTTTTATACGATTGATGGAAATAAAAATGAACAGCAAATAGAAAGTGATTTAGAGAAAATACTAAAAATAAATTGACTTTACGGAAGTTTTTTATATTATTTTTTAGTTACTTAAGTAAAAAAAATTTGGAGATTATTTGTGGCAAGAATTGCAAGTGTTAACATTCCGGATAATAAACGTTTAGTGATAAGTTTAACTTATATTTATGGTCTTGGGACCAGTATGGCAAAAGAAGTTTGCGATAAAGCTAAAATATCGGAAAGTAAAAAAGTTAAAGATCTTACAGATCAAGAATTAATAAGCCTACGTAATATTATAGAAAATGAATATAAAGTAGAAGGGGACTTAAGAAGAGAAGTTACACTTAATATTAAAAAGAAAAAAGATATTAGATGTTATCAAGGACTTAGACATATTCGTAAGTTACCGGTAAGAGGGCAGAATACTCATTCTAATGCTCGTACTAGAAAAGGTAAGGCTATTGCTATAGCTGGAAAGAAAAAAGCCGTAAAATAATAGTTAAGTAGAGTATAAATATAATGAATCAAACGGTTAAAACTAAAAAGAAGAAAAAAAACATTACACTTGGTATTGTACATATTAGAGCATCATTTAATAATACTATAGTTACGTTTACCGATGTTCAAGGTAATGCTATAGCTTGTGCATCTGCTGGGGGTAACGGGTTTAAAGGGGCAAGAAAAGCAACTCCTTATGCAGCTCAAATAACAATCGATAAGGCTTCTGAAAAAGCAAAGGAGTACGGTTTAAAAACTATTTCAATTAGAATAGGCGGTCCAGGAGCTCAACGTGAATCAGCAATGAGAGCTTTATTCGGACAAAATTTTGTAGTTACATCAATTTTAGATGTATCACCGATTGCTCATAACGGAGTAAAAGCACCAAAAAGAAGAAGAGTATAAGAAGCATAGGTATTAAATGTTATCGTTAAGTAAAAACTGGAATGCTTTAATAAAACCCAATAAAGTATCTTATGAAAGCTTCCCTGAGAATAATAATAAAGCTAAAATCGTAGTTGAGCCTTTAGAAAGAGGCTTTGGTCTAACCTTGGGCAACGCTATGAGAAGAATTCTACTTTCTTCACTACAAGGTGCGGCTATTACATCTATAAAAATTCCCGGAAGAGAGCATGAGTTTTCTTCTATATCGGGAGTAAAAGAAGATATATCTGAGATAATACTAAATATTAAAGGTATTGAAGTCAAAATGCACGTTGCAGAAAAACGTGTTATAAGATTACGAGCCACTGGACCTTGTGTAGTAACTGCTAATATGATTGAAACAGGACATGATGTAGAAATACTAAACCCTGATCATGTAATTTGCAACTTAGCTAAAAACAAGTCATTTGAAATGGAGCTAACTTGTAAAGTTGGTAAAAGCTACGTGCTTAGTACGAATCATAATGATGAAAACTTACCAATCGGTGAAATAGCAATAGATGCTTTATTTAATCCTGTAAAAAGCGTTACTTATAAAGTAGAAAATACTAGAATAGGGCAAGTTACCGATTACGATAAGTTAATTATGTTCGTTGAAACCAACGGTGATTTATCACCTGAGATGGCTGTAGGGTTAGCGGCACGTATCTTACAAGAGCAATTACAGTTATTTATTTCTTTCGAAGAACAAGAAGAAGATAAGCAAATTAAAACAGATGCATTACCGTTTTCACCTTATTTACTTAAAAGAGTTGATGAATTGGAATTATCCGTTAGATCAGCGAATTGTTTAAAGAATGACAATATAATATATATAGGCGATTTGGTAAAAAGAACTGAATCCGATATGTTAAGAACTCCAAACTTTGGTAGAAAATCTTTAAATGAGATTAAAGAAATACTTGCAAAGTTTAATTTAAGATTTGGGATGGATGTGCCGGATTGGCCGCCAGAAAACATTCATGAATTATCTAAACGTTACGAAGATTCTTATAATTAAGGACTATAAAAATGCGACACAAAATTAAAGGTAGAAAATTAAATGTAACAAGTAGTCATAGACAAGCAATGCTTGCTAATATGGCTGTATCACTTGTTACTCACGAACAGATTAAAACTACTCTGCCGAAAGCTAAAGAATTAAGACCGTATATTGAAATCTTAGTTACTAAAGCTAAAAATAATAACTTAACTGCAAGAAGAAATATTTTATCAAAAATAAAAGATAAGAAGGCAGTAGAAAAGCTTATATCTGTTCTAGGAGCTAGATATAAAGACAGAGCCGGTGGTTATACTAGAATAGTAAAAGCAGGTTTTCGTCACGGTGATTTAGCACCGGTAGCATACATCGAATTTGTTGATAGAGATATTATTGCTAAAGGGAATGTAGAGCAGATCATTAACGAAGATGTTAAAATTAAATAATTAGGAATATTATGGCTAATCATTCTTCAGCAAAAAAAGCTGCAAGACAAACAGTAAAAAAAACTTTAGTTAATAAAAGTAGAACTAGTGAAATAAAAACTTTTATTAAAAAAGTTTTACATGAAATTAATCTTGGCAATAAAGAAAGTGCTGAGACCGCTTTTATAGTTGCACAATCTAAGATAATGCAAGGTGTAAAGAAAAATATAATGAAGCTAAACACCGCTTCAAGAAAAGTTAGCAATTTATCTAAGCAGATAAAAAATATGGATCAAAAATAATAATATATCTAACTATTATTTTGATCTGATCAACTCAAACTATACTATTTTTAAAACATTATTTATTTCTAAGTTCCTTATTAATTATTCTGATTAATAAGTTTAGGGCGATTAGCTCAGTTGGTAGAGCATCTCGTTTACACCGAGAGGGTCGGCAGTTCGAGCCTGTCATCGCCCACCATATTATTTAAAAGCTTTTTAAGCTTTCTTCATCTTTCGTATATACTCCATATGCTGGGTATATGCTGGATTTTCCTATTTTCTGATATTAGATCAAGGGAGGGGCTATGAATAAAATAGTTGCTCCTCCTTCATCAATCGCTGTCAACAATGAGACTATTTTTTATAACATAGTTGGGAATTTTGTGCCGCCTGAATGGCGAGGACTGACCTCTCATACTGGTAAAGCCTTGAGCAAAACTGCAATACAGATATTATCTCTATTAGTTTCACGTACGCCTTCTGAAGAAAAGAAAGTAGAAGAAGCAGAGAGAAATGGTATAAGCACACCAAATGAGCTACAAGAAACTTATTATTATTTTGAGCAGCTTCTTGGGCTTTGTCAGCGTCGTATAAGGCAATGTTTAGTCGAACTTGAAAAAAGCGGCTATATAAAACTGATGCTGATTAATATGACGAAACAATATATCAAATATCGTAATATTATTTGCATTAGTCTTACAAAAAATTTTGCCCCTTACTCTCAAAAATTTTCAGCTGAATCTGAAAAAGTTTTCGGGTCTACCCGAAATAATTTTCACCCACACAATATAATAGATAATAATATATCTATAAATAAATCTAGATATGAGAAATCTAATTTTGAAAAAACTTTTTTTAAAAATAATTTTTTTGAAAAGGACACAAATGAGGAGTTAGAGGAAAATAGCAATATCACCTCCAATGATAACAATGAAACAGATAAGGAGCCTGATAATTCTACTCTTCCCTCATCCTCTGATGCTCCCAAAAAGCTAGGAGAAAATGGTTGGCTCAGTAAGGCTAAGCGATGGTGCAAAGGTAAAACTCTTGCAGAGTTTCATCCTTTAACAGAAGAGATGCTCGAACACTGCGGCTAAAATCAAATCGTGATTTTAACTTAAATTTCATCAATAAACTATTATTGCGGCTAGCTGAGAAAAATACTAACAATCGCTTTTATAGTAAGAGTGCAATGCTTAATTATATGACCAAAGCTTTAATTTTTGAGATACGAGAAGCAAGCTTAGTTAATAATGAAGGGTTTAATTTTGCTATGGCTCATGATATCAAGCAAAGAGAGGAATTTTTGAATAATATAGAAAACTCTACAGATACAAGCTTGCAAGCACAATTAGAGAAGAAAATAGCGGGCGTGTTTAGACCTGATATTGCTTATTCTTTGCTGAGAAGTTGTAGACTAGCAAATCATGTGAGCGAAATATATAAACTGAAATTAACAAGAGAAATTGAATTGTCTAAAAACATGAAGGAAGCGTTATTAAAACAGATAAGAGCGGTTTATGGTAACAATGTAAAATCCTTGGAAATAATAGCTTATTCTAATCAAAAATTAATGGAGCTGAAGAATGAACCAGCACGTAGTGATAGAGAAGCCGAGCAGCAATATCTAGAAGCTCAAGGATTAAACGAGGATACAGCTTGGTCAAAGGTTAAAAGATATTTGCTAGAGAAATACGGCGTGCATATTTATCGTAGCTGGTTTAATAATCTTACGGTAGTAGAAGAAAATAATGAAACTAATCAAATAATCTTAAAGCCTACTACTAATTTTATTGGTGATTGGGTTAGAAATAAATACGGACAAGAGCTGCATTTGGCTTTTAGAAATCTTAACTTTAACTATGAAATACTACGTTTAAAACCTCAAGAGATTTAATAATGCAGCTAAAAAGGTTAATTGTATGACTACGGAAAAGAAAAAAGATTTGGTTATTAAAATTATTTTTACCATAATATTTTGTTATGACTATATTAGAATTACTAAGCTTGTAACAAACTTCATAAAATAGCGGAAATAAACAAAAATAAGTTATTTATAGATGTTGCTTTCTTGAGTTAAAGTGAGAGAACTTAAATATTTAGGCTATATTTTATTATAAAAATTTGAAATAATAAACTTTGCTATTTTTTGAAATAACAACGACGCTTATATAATATTTTGTGCTAATTAAATTATTATTAAATAAAGCTTAAATTAAATATTGCTTATAAAAGAAAAGTTAAGCTTATAAATTAGCTTAACTTTAGGCTTTTTTTATCAACGATAACTATTTAAATAAAATACTTTATCATCATAACTTTCGGTGGTTGCTTCTAAAGCATATTCTTCTAGTTTCATACTATAGACATTGTTCCACTCGCACTTAAAATCGCTATTATAAGCTATCAAATTTTTACCTTTATACGTAATAAGAAGAAAACCATATTTCTTTATAATTAAGTATTTGTCACAAATTTTGGGTTCGTGAAGTGAAGTATTACGAAGTAAGTTATTAAAAATGCCTTTATAAATATTAGTATAATGTCCATTATAAAGTTCTTTTATTAGTTTTAAATCAAATTCTACTTCACCTTTATAAAAATCCTTAGCTAAAACTTTATATTCAAAAAAATGAGTTGTATAAAACCCAGTTTTATCATATTGAAATTTAGACTTATACATAAAAAAACCTATTATTAATTGTTAAATTTATTATTAGTTATTATTACTAAAATATAAAACGTTATTAGTTATTAACGCTTTGAACCACAATTACCGCCGAAAATTTTTGAGGTACAGCGGATAAAATAATAATTTGGGGGTATTTAATAAATTTATAAAATTGTGTGACTTTTCGGTGGCAACAAGGGGAAAAGGAATAAAGTTACTAAATAATAAAGAATAATAAGAAATAGCTAAACAAGCGTTAGTAGCTTTTTTATTACTAAATATTAATTGTATTAGCTAAACAAAAAAATAACCGCCGTTGATACTTTTTAAAATAATGACGGCGGTTATATAATGTTTATTGCTAAGTTTGGAGCATATAAGGAGCATATGAAAGTTTTGAAATAGCATAATCCTTGTAGTTATAAGCTTTCTAGCCTTAGACCGTCTGATAGCTAGGCAGAGGGTAAGCAAGTAGTGCTAACAATTAGTGATGAATTCTATTAGTTTTTTACTGAGTTATTACGCTTTTTGCTACTTTTTTACTAAATACTTAAGCTAATAAACAGACCGGGGGCTATCCTTTATAAAATCGGGCTATGGGGGGTAAACGCACAAAAATTTTTTTTAAGGGAATTAATGATTTAGAACAAAAATTTTCGGTTTTTTGAAAAACTTAATAATGATCTCTACAACTATGTATTTTTATAGTTTTTGTTTTCTCGTCAAAAGAATATACTAACCTATGCTCCTGATCTATTCGTCTAGACCAAAAGCCACTTAATTCATGCTTTAAAGGTTCAGGCTTACCTATTCCACTATAAGGAGTTAAAATAATATTATCTACCAACTTCTGAATACGTGAATCAATTTTAGGTTTTATACGTTTCCAAAATTGTCTTTGTTTAATTGCTTTATCAGACCAAGTAACTTGCAAATTATTTACCTTCTTCTAGTTCTTTCTTTAATTCTAAAAGTTGGTCTGCAATGTCCTCGGCTGGTACACCGCTATCATAATTCATCCACCACTGATCTTCAGCAAGCTCTATTTGCCAAGAATCTTCTTGTATATTCGCTAAAAGAAGATTCTCTATATCTTTTATTACATTAGTTTTAAAAAATTCCTGTATCTTCTTTTTAGTAATAATATGATTATCTGGATTATTTATAGCCTCTTGCCAAATAGAATGTGTATGAGTTAATTTACGAAGATAAGATGCTGTATGTTCGCCGTATATGGAATATATTTTATAAATGAAATTTTTTTGTTGCTCAGTATAAATATCAAAATCCATCTCACCAGGTGCTGCAATTGGACCATCTTTTAGATTGCCGAATGGTATACGTAATTTTGGTGCTACCGGTCCATGTTTCCATGCTTCGATTTCTTCTTCAAAAAGCGGTTTGTCAAATAAAGCAAGATGAACGCCTTGAGCAAAATATATTAATTTCTGCAGCTTAAGTTGAGTTATAGTATCTCCTGCTTCTCTATCCACTAGAACTAGAAAATAATTAGCTACATCAAAACAACTAAGGGCTTTTTCTTTTAATTTAGTATTCATAATTGATCCTACCTATGCATAATAAATATGCTTTATATGGAACTTTATAACACAAATACATAATAATTACAAATATCATAGTTTAAATTAAGATTAACTAGGAATAACCGACAATTAAATATTAACTTTTACTCTTCCATTTGTAATCTCAGCTAAAAAGAGCTATAATAGCTGGAAGGTACAGGGAATTCTGAATATATGCTAGAGAAGAAATCATCAAATAACTATGCATTATTTAATAAATATTTAGGCAAAATATCAAAAGTTACAATTGATAAGTTTGGCTCTATTGAAAATATTATCATCTTTTTATTAGAGTTATGTGAATGTGGCTATATAGGGCTTGCGGCTAAAAAGCTTAAAACAGCTCCCCCTTTTATTTCGCCTTTGCTTGTATACAAAATAATAAATAGCGATAGACACTTAAGTAAATGTGTTAGCTTGGCAAAATGCTATGCAGCAGAAATGGCGGAGGCAGTATTATATGATCGGGCTATTAACGGTTATGAGGAGGTGACTTTAAACGCAGAAGGTGAATGCGTGCTACGCAAGAAGAAATATTGCTCTAAAAGTTTGTTGGAATATCTAAAGGCTAATTCTGTTAAATATCAAATGGTAAACAAGTCAAATGCTGCAGTAGATAGTAAAATTGATAATAGTGGACAATTATGTAATAGTACCGCTGTATTTGAGGTAGAGGCTTATGAATCAAGTAATAGCACGGAAAAGCCTTGCGACTAATAGTAATATTACAAATAATTTATCAAATACTCAAAAAATTATAAAATTTCCTGTAGATTGGTTGCCCTATCCGTTTCAATTACCTTTATGGCGTTATCTATATAATGGCGGTAAGAAAGCAATAGCCATATGGCATAGACGAGCCGGCAAGGATATTATGGGGATTAACTGGATTACGGCGGCGGCACTTCGGGAAGTCGGGATATATTGGTATGTTTATCCTACCTATAACCAAGCTAAAATGTCGGTGTGGGATGGTATGACTTTAGATGGTAGGAGCTATATGTCGTTTATTCCTGAAGCAGCTATTGCCAAATCCCAGCAATACAAGCAGAGAATAGTATTTAAAAACGGCTCAGTGATTCAATTTGTCGGCAGCGATAGATATGCAAGTATCAGAGGTAGCGGTATTAAAGGAGCAGTAATTTCTGAATATTCTTACCATGATCCAAGAGCTATGACTTCGGTAATAGAGCCGATGATAGTACGTAATAATGCTTGGCTATTATATCTTTATACTCCATCGGATGATCCAAGGTTAACGCATGGTGAGGATTTATATCTAAAATATAAGGACGATAAAAACGCTTATTGTGAGATCAAAACTATAGAAGATACTACTGACCATAAAGGTAAGCCGTTAGTAGATTCGGCAAACCTCAAATCAATAGAAATGACAACGGAAGAAATAAGGCGAGAATTCTATTGTGACTTTGAAGCATATCGTTACAAGCGTGCAGATCAAGGAGGAACGTTTGTAAGTCAACTACGTTTAGCTGAAAGTGAGGGACGTATTAGCTATGTACCGCATGATCCGGCATATAAAGTAAATACATATTGGGATACGGGTATTATAGACTATACGGCTATT
>DYDX01000075.1 GCA_020404425.1 Rickettsia endosymbiont of Pyrocoelia pectoralis | reverse complement strand
TATCAACGATTGAAGTAGTATTTTGGTCATTTTGTGCCAACGAAATTCTTACCTTATACTACTTCACTTCTCTTATTTCAAGCCTGCTTGACTCACTTATTCTCTAATTTTGTCCGGTACTATACATTTATTCACGGGATGACAGGAGTGAAAATTATCCACGCAGGCAACACTTAATTTTCCTCGCAATGACGAAGGCCATGCCAAAAACACCTCATAAATCAAGAATAAACAACGCAGTTCCTTTTGTCTATAATTAAAACCTAACTATTAACCTAAAGTCGATACATTATCGCCTTCCCAAGGCGTATCCGAAAAACAATCTTTATCCATAGGATAGAAGCCTATCTTTTTCATTGCATCTTGTTCTAAATAACTTTCATCTTCATCACTTGATGAATGTTCAGTATCAGGATCTTCCAACTTAACGTCAATTTTGTTAAATTGAGATAAAAAATTAAAAGCTTCTCGAATATATTTTATTCCATCTTCTTCAACTAATACGGCTTGAATCCCAAATTCTTTTGCAGCTATGACATTTTTTGGATCATCATCCATAAAAAATACATTTGCTTTATTCGTTATTTTGGTATTTCTCATTATTTCTTCAATATACGGCACTTTATTACAAAGTTGTATTTCTTCGTATTTATAAGCAGGTAGACCTGATTTTATATATATATTCTTTACCGCTTCTTCACCTAATAACTGTTCTAATGAATATTTTATGGCATCGGGATAATCATTAAATGATGCTATAGCTATTTTATGACCGGATGATATAATATTTTTAAAAAGAAGTACTAACTGTTCTTTATTTTTCCAACCTGAGCTTTTATTGGCTAAAAATTCTTGTGTTAACTCTATAGTAATTTTTTTAGTAAGTTCTTCATCTAAATGATAAACTTTTTTTTCTGTCAAATTATTTGTACGCCTCCATAATCCTCCTCCAACGTAACGATGCAGGCTTTCTTTAACCAACGTCCCATCAAAATCAAATATAATTAGTGCTTGGTTATCATTCATTAATATCTCTTATTTTAAAGTTTAAAAATTCTTAGTAATTTTAGTTTGCAGTTAAATTAATTACTTTTTCAAGAACTTTATTCCAATTTTTCATATTTTGGTATATAATACGGGAAACTATTGTAAACTTGTGAGAATTTTAAAGATGACATCTATTCGTAATATAGCAATTATTGCCCACGTTGATCATGGGAAAACTACGCTTGTTGATAACATGCTTAAACAAAGCGGTACTTTCAGAGCTAACCAGCAGGTAGCAGAGCGTGCCATGGACTCTAACGATCTTGAACGTGAACGAGGCATTACCATACTTGCTAAATGTACCGCTCTTATGTGGGGCGATACCCGTATTAATATAGTCGATACTCCCGGACACGCCGATTTTGGCGGTGAAGTGGAACGTATCCTTAGCATGGTGGACGGCGTCGTGCTACTCGTTGACGCATCTGAAGGACCTATGCCGCAAACAAAATTCGTGCTTTCCAAAGCTTTGAATCTTGGTTTAAAACCTATCGTTGTTATCAACAAAATTGATAGAGATGACCAAAGAATTCAGGAAGTTATAGACGAAGTATTTGAGTTATTCGTAGCATTAGAAGCAAATAACGACCAGCTTGACTTCCCGATAGTATACGCATCAGGTAGAGCCGGAAGAGCTTCGCTAACATTTGATGAAAGCATAAATCCCTTAGATAATTTAGCGGATGATTTAGCTCCATTATTTGATCTAATAGTAAAACATGTACATGCTCCTATAGCCGACGATAAAGCACCATTTTCGATGCTTGTTACTACTAGAGAGTACAACCCTTTCTTCGGCAGAATTTTAACCGGTAGAGTGCAAAGCGGTACTGTTAAAATCAATCAAAATGTAAAAGTTTTAAACCGTGAAAGCAAAGTGCTTGAAAATGGACGTATCACTAAAATATTAGCATTTAGAGGCTTAGAAAGAATTGCCATAGATGAAGCATCTGCCGGCGATATTATAGCCGTTGCAGGCGTTGAAAATGCTAACGTTGCCGATACTATCTGCTCGCCTGAAGTAACCCAGGCAGTACCCTCATTACCGATCGACCCACCAACCTTATCTATGACTTTCAGCGTTAACGATTCACCGCTCGCCGGAAAAGAAGGCACAAAAGTAACATCAAGTTTGATAGGCAACAGATTAATGCGTGAACTTGAGAGTAACGTTGCACTAAAAGTGACTGAAGCAGCCGAAAAAAATGCGTTTCAAGTTGCAGGTAGAGGAGAATTACAGTTAGGGATCTTGATTGAAACCATGAGGCGTGAAGGGTTTGAGTTATCGATAAGTAGACCGGAGGTATTATTCCAAACCGGTGAAAACGGTAATAAGCAAGAGCCTATGGAAGAAATTCAGGTTGACGTTGACGATGCTTATGTAGGGGAAGTTATTAAATCTCTAAGCGCAAGAAAAGCTGAAATGCAAGGCATGAAAGAATCGGGAGGCGGTAAAACCCGTATTACGTTCATTTGTCCTTCAAGGGGTTTAATCGGTTATCATAGCCAATTTTTAACGGAAACTCGCGGTACCGGTATTATGAACCGTATTTTCCACGGATATGCCTATTACAAAGGAGCGATTGAAGGTAGAACCAAAGGCGTTCTTATTTCTAACGGTGACGGTGATGCAGTTGCTTATGCTCTATGGAATTTGGAAGATAGAGGAAAAATGTTCATCAATCCCGGCGATAAAGTATATAGAGGGATGATAATCGGTGAACATAGTCGTGATAATGATTTAGAAGTAAACCCGCTTAAAGCTAAGCAGTTAAGTAACGTTAGAGCTTCGGGTAAAGATGAGGCGATTAAATTAACACCGCCGGTACTTTTAACTCTTGAGCAAGCAATTAGCTATATACAGGACGATGAAAGAGTTGAGGTAACACCTAAATCTATCCGTTTACGTAAAGCATTTCTTGATCCTAACGATCGAAAAAGAGCCGCTAAATAAAGTGCATTGCTAACTAACAACAGATATCGTCATTGCGAGCGGTCATTGTTGCGTGAATCGAAAAAGCACTCGGTGTCACCCCGTGGCTTGACCACGGGGTCCAGAAAAAATATTCAATAAAATAAACATATAAAAAATTAAATTTTTATATGTTACTGGATCACGGAATGACAGTAGCGGGATTGATCCACATCTATCTTTGGTTAGCAATACCAATATAATACTCTACTTTTTTACTTTACTTTGCACTTCATAGTTATTATGTTATAATTATTTTACTACCTTAGGTTAAATTATAATTATGTTCCTTTCACGATTTTTAGATCCAAAAAATAACTTTGCATTCTGGCATATTTTCGGTACAGAGAAAAACAAAGATATTCTTATTCATTTTTTAAATGATGTTTTAGGTTATACTGGAGAAGAAGTAATTACGGATATTACTTTTTTAGAGACCATTCAAAATCCTAAAATTGCCGCTTATAGAAAATCTATTGTTGACGTGTTATGTAAAGATAAGCATGGAACGCAGTTTGTTGTCGAGATGCAGGTGGGTAAACATCCCGGCTTTGAGAAAAGAGCTCAGCTTTATGCAGCAAAAGCTTATTCAAAGCAAATAATTACAGAAGATGAAGATCATAAGAAAATGGCAGTATATGCCAAATTAAAAGGAGTAATCTTTTTAGCTATTGTCGATTTTGTCATGTTCCCTGATAAAAAAGCATGGAAATCTCAGCATAAGATACTTGATACTAAAACTTACGAGAATGATCTACAAGATTTTTACTTTATTTTCATGGAACTCGGTAAGTTTAATAAGAAAATAGAATAGTTAGAAAATTTACAAGAAAAATGGGCATATTTTTTCAAGCACGCACATGAGAGTACTTTAGAAGAAATGGAACATCTAATAGGCAAAGATCTAGTTATCAAGAAAGCTTTTTATGCCTTAGATCAAGCTAGCTGGTCTGAAAAAGAACTCAATACCTATGAGCAAATGGAAAAAGCTGAAATGGATAATTTAGCTGTCGAAGAGCAAAAAATTATGGATGCCGAAGCTAAGGGTATAGAGAGGGGCATAGAGAAAGGTATGGAAAAGGGCATAGAGCAAGGGATTGAGAAAGGGATCGAAAAAGGAAAATCTAACTTAATAGCATTGATGATAAATCAAGGCAAAACCATTGAACAAATTATAAATTTTACAGGCTTAACTGAAGAAGAAATTGAGAAGTTGAAATAAATTAGTTAGGTTTTCGAATGAGAAATGGGATTGTTAACAAAATAGCTTTAATTGATAATGATAGAAAATAACATATTCTCGATATTAGAAATAATAGCAGGCACTCCCTTTTGGGCTTGGATATTGCTGGGCTATATAATATTTAAGGGTTTAACAGCAACTCGAAATCATGTTATTTTTCTATCAAAAATTTTTATTATTCCTGCTGTTTTGATAGGAATAATGTTTTTAGAAAATAGTTCTATTGGGCTATATTTATTATTTTTAACCATAGGAATTGCAATAGGTATGTTATTATCATTTAAAATACCTATTACGATTTTAAAAGAGTCAAAAGCTATTGAAGTACCGGGAACTTACTCAAAACTTATTATATTACTTATATTCTTTTCTATAAAATCTTGAAACTATAACAACTGCCTTAATTTCCGGCTATTTTTTAGGAATGGCATTATGTTATTCCTACAGATTTTACAAAGATGTTGCACAGAGTCCAGAGAATTATTGAGGATTTATACTTAGCTAGCATTTGAACACGGGACGTCGTTACCATAGTACCGGATTGTCATTCCCGCAAGACATTATTGCGTGGATACCTCGTCATCATTGCGAGCGACCATAGGGAGCACGGCAATCCAGAAAAAATAATAAAAAATGTTAATTCATAGCATTTTTTAACTAGATTGCTTCGTCAAAACTTACAGTTTTTTCTCGCAATGACGGGAAAGAGTAACTTGTTAATAATAACAAACCTTTTTGGCTGCTTCTATTACGTCATTCTCGCTAGGCAACGCTAGTTTCTCCAAGTTTACGGCATAAGGAAGCGGTACGTCTTTACCGCTGACAATTTCTATAGGAGCATCTAAATAATCAAATGCTTCTTTCATAACGATAGCTGCAATACTTGCCCCGACACCCGCAAAAAACCATCCCTCTTCCACTATAACCAAGCGGTTAGTTTTCTTCACCGACTCTATTATTGTATCCGTATCGAGCGGTTTAATAGTGCGAAGGTCAATAACTTCACAGTCAATATTGTCATTTTGTAAGTTATTTGCAGCCTCTAATGCAAGTTTTACTTGAATAGAAAAAGTAACGATAGTAACGCTACTACCTTCTCTTAAAATTTTTGCCTGACCGAAAGGAATCGGTTCTATACTCTCAGGAACATCAAAACTATGCCCGTACAAAATTTCATTTTCAAGGAAGATTACCGGATTATCATCCCTAATAGCAGTAATTAGTAATCCTTTATGATCTTCCGCACTATAAGGTGCTACTACTTTCAGCCCTGGAATATGTGCATAACAAGCTGCGTAATTTTGGCTGTGCTGAGCTGCTACTCTACTTGCTGCACCGTTCGGTCCTCTAAATACTATTGGGCATCTAACCTGCCCGCCTGACATATAATGCGTTTTCGCAGCCGAATTGACAATATGATCCATTGCTTGCATAGCAAAGTTAAAAGTCATAAACTCAACGATCGGACGAAGCCCTGCAAAAGCCGCCCCGACTGCAAGCCCTGCAAAACCATATTCCGTTATCGGCGTATCAATTACCCTTTTCGGACCAAACTGCTCAAGCAATCCTTGGGTTACCTTGTAAGCCCCTTGATACTCGGCAACTTCTTCGCCCATAACAAAAACTTTGTCATCTCTTATCATTTCTTCTTGCATCGCATCACGCAATGCTTCACGTACGGTTATTTGCATCTTTCTTTTTGTTTGATTGAATTAATCGTCATTGCGAGGAGAGGCGAAGCCTCGACGTGGCAATCTCGTCAAATATCCTGAGATTGCAAACGTACAATTACTTCGTAATTTTTCTCGCAATGACGTTTTGAGTTAAATATACACTCCGAAGTAAAATGAATAGTTAGTAGACGAAGTTCAACTTGGAAAAGAGCAAGGAATCCACAAGGCGAGGATCGCAGCGTATACTTAATACGTGAGAACCGCAGCTCTTGTAGGATGACGTAGCCAATTTTTCAAGTTCAACGAGTATACACCTCGGTATACAACTCACCCTCATCGGGCAGTAGTGAATTTTCTGAAAACTCTACCGCTTCTTTTACGATTTCTTTTACAGATTGCTCTATTTCTTTTAAATCCGCTTCTGTTGCATAATTATTATCTAATATCGTTTTTCTTATTATCACTAAAGGATCACGTTCTTTATACTGCTCGACCTCTTCTTTACTGCGGTATTTTGCCGGATCAGACATTGAATGCCCACGATAACGATAAGTTTTTACCTCTAATATTAGCGGCACACTATTTTCCCTAACATATTCTACTGCCTGCTTAACACCGTTATACATTTCTTCGAAATCCATCCCGTTTAATAGGAATCCTTTAATCCCAAATGACTCACCTTTTTTATATAAGTCACGCATAAAGGTAGAACGTGCAACGGAAGTACCCATAGAATATTCGTTATTCTCGATAATATAAATCACCGGTAAACCCCATAATGCAGCCATATTAAACGCCTCATATACCTGCCCTTGATTAACGGCACCGTCACCCAAAAAAGTAAAGCAAATATTGTTCGTACCGTTATATTTCTCGGCAAAAGCCAGCCCCGTACCTATCGGTACTTGAGCTCCAACAATACCGTGCCCGCCGTAAAACTTATTCGGTACGTCAAATAGATGCATCGAGCCGCCCTTACCTTTTGAACAGCCTGTAGCTTTTCCCATAAGCTCGGCAAGGACGTATTTGGCTTCTGTTCCAGCTAAAATAATATGTGCATGGTCACGATAGCTGGTAATGGTACTGTCGCCTTTTTGCTTCGCTGCATCTACGGCAGCAATTACTGCTTCCTGCCCGATATATAAATGGCAAAAACCGCCTATCTCCCCCATACCGTATAACTGCCCGCATTTTTCTTCAAAACGCCTCACCTTTAGCATATCCCTAAAAGCTTTAAGATACTCTGCTTTTATCAGTTTATATTTTTTTGATTTAATTTCCACTAATTACTCCTTAATGTTTTTAGTGTTGTAACTCCTATGTCATTCCTGCGTGGGCTTGCTTGCGTGGATCATTTGTACCACTGTCATCCCGTGATTTATTCACGGGATCCAGTAAAACCTATAAAAATTTATTTTTATAGGTTTATTTTATTAAATATTTTTTCTGGATACCGTGGACAAGCCACGGTATGACATCGAATAGGTTTTCCGATCCACACAACAACCATTATACGGGAATGACTTTCAAACTCACAAAATACGGTACGTGATCCGAAGGTAGTACCCAATCACGTGCGTCCGATAATAGATGCATAGCAAGTAATGACTCTTTTAAATTACCACTAACCCAAATATGATCAAGTCTTCTACCTCTATTAGATTTTTTCCAATCTACGTTTCTGTAACTCCACCAAGTATAAAATTTCTCGTTAAGCGGCACAAAATGCCTACTACTATCAATAAAATCTAATGAATTCTGTAACGTGGCCAACATTGTCCGCTCAATATCGGTATGGCTAATTACATTTCTCAATTGTTTACTTGACCACACATCATGCTCATGCGGGGCAATATTTAAATCACCTGCAATTATAATCTTATCGT
The DNA here is from genome assembly GCA_020404425.1 of Rickettsia endosymbiont of Pyrocoelia pectoralis. Taxonomy (GTDB): domain Bacteria; phylum Pseudomonadota; class Alphaproteobacteria; order Rickettsiales; family Rickettsiaceae; genus Rickettsia. The sequence goes on along the minus strand of DYDX01000075.1, from coordinate 29,705 downwards.
CTTTAGTACGGTTTTTTGTCAACCATCCTTGCATTAGCCTAATATATTCCAGCTTATGCTTAAATTTTGGATTTTGCTCTATATCAGGTATATCACCGCCGGCAGGAACATAAAAATTATGTATCTCTATACCCTTAATAGTAGCTGCTATATGCCTTTTATCGCCGTTATATAATTCCAAAGAAAAAACATTTTGCAGAGGAAACTTCGAAATAATAGCAACACCGTTATATGATTTCTGTCCCGAATATATTACATGTTCATAGCCTATATTTTTAATCACTTCAAGAGGAAATAACGGATCATCTACTTTTGTTTCTTGCAGTAGAATAATATCAGGCTGATGTTCAAATGCCAACTTTTTTAATAAATCAATCCGCAGACGTAGTGAATTAATATTCCAAGTAACTATTTTCATTTAGACTTTGCCGTTTCATCATCTTTTATAGCTGCATTTATTATTGCATCTCTAAAATAAACTATTCCCAGCTGATTTAAAGGATCATTCATATCGATTTTGTCTTTCTCTTCGGGAGGAATTTTTACCATAGTATTACTGAGTATAGCAAAATAAAGGTTATTAGGCAAAACATATCCCATTTCACTTTGTACTCCTAAAGCTTTACCGGAAAAATGCACCATTGAATGCTTAGAGTCAAGATCGGTAATAAAGATTCCGTAACCCATATAAGATTTATGCCCATCTATTTCTTTTGCTAATAAATGTTTAGTAGTCATGAGTTTATACGACTTTGCAGAAAGAATTTTACCGCTATTTAAAGCTCTATACCATTTAATAAGATCACTCGGTGTTGATATAATCCCACCGTCAGCACAAGGGAGAGCTACAAAATCGGCAGTTACCGGAGTAAATATCGGTTTATTGCTATTATTCGGCGTTACAAAATACCTCACCGGATAATTAGAACTAACTACATTTCTTTGAATTCTAGCCGCTTCACTATAAGAAGCAAAGCTAGTTGATTTCATATTTAACGGTTTAAAAAACTCATCTTGGAAAAAGCTGCATAAATCTTTTTTAGTTACTTTTTCAATAATCATACCAAGTATAACAAAGTTGGTATTACTATATTTAAATTTCTTTCCTATAGCTATTTCTAAAGGCTTAGAAGCAATGAATTGCAATATTTTCTTACGAGCTTCCTTTCTAGACATGTTTAAATCGAGTTTTACGAAACTAAAATATTTGGCAATACCGCTACTATGCGTTAATAAATTGTGAATCGATACTTTATATGCCCAATCAGGTACTTTTCCTTGCCACATTTCTGCATCGATATATTTATATATTTTATCATTCACGTTTAGTAATTTCTGCTCTTGTAACCTTAAAATTCCTGCAGCAGTAATAGGCTTTATTGCAGAAGCAATAGGCATCATCTCGTTTGCTTTTAATTGATCACCGTTTAAAGCAAAAATACCCTTGGCAGCGGTTAATAACGGTTTATAATCATCAGCGAACATAAAAACGGCATTTAGAAATCTGTTACTTATATATTCTTTTTCCGCTTCCCCGATTCTTTGTTGAATATCTGCTACCGCTACATTGTTAATACAATTAGTAAACAGAATAACAAATAATACAAAATATCTATACATCATAACTTCAGTACTTTAACTCCCAGTTTAAATCTTATCGGTGAAGTAAAACGGTAACTTTGCTTCTATTCTAATCTCTTTTCCAAACACTTCTTCGGATAGAACTATGTTACTCGCATGCAACAACATATATTTGCTATATGGCATTATTTCTTCATTACCGTATCTGTCATCACCCATTATCGGACAACCTAATAGCTTTGCATGCAACCTTAATTGATGCATTTTACCCGTAACCGGAGTAAATTCAATTAAAAATAAGTTATTACTAAGTGATTTAAGTAATTTATAATAAGTAATGGCAAGTTTGCCATTATTGTCTTTTGTATCAGTAATTTTAGGACTACCACCCTTATTTTTTTCTATATTTGTTTTAACTTCTCCCGTATTTTTAATTGGTTTTCCGTAAGTTACAGCTAAATAGGTCTTTTCAACCAATTTTTCTTTAAAAGTATTATGAAGCATCACACTGCTTGTGTAATTTTTAGCAATTAAAAGCAAACCGCTAGTTTCTTTATCTAACCTATGTACTAGTTTAAAATCACCTCCTTTAGAATTTAAATATTTTAGTGCAGAATCAACCGATAAATTTATTTTACTTCCTCCTTGTGTTGCAAGCCCTGCCGGTTTGTTAATTGCTATCAGATTACCATCTTCATATATCAAATATTCTTTAGTAATCTTTCCTGCCAGTTTAATCTCGGCATCAGTAAAAACTAATTTACTCGGCTCTGCCACGGGTAGATTAAATTTATCGTTAATAAAAATCTCATCCCCGTTTGTGATTCTTAAGCTAGCGATTGCTTTCCTAGAATTAACGATTATTTGCTTTTGACGTAAAGCTTTCTCTATCACTCCTTGAGTTAAAAGAGGATATAGACGCTTTAAATATTTATCTAACCTTGAGGGGATTGAGGTATTTACGGTGATGATCATTAAGAGGTTATCTATTAAGAGTTTTTTATTAAAAAATAGCACCATATTGTGACGGATAAAAGTACTATAGCAAAAAATTGATGAATAGAAGCAACTATTACGGGAACAGCATATAAAAGAGTAATTATACCGGTGGATAGCTGAGCTAGTACAGCGATCGCTAAATATAACGCTACTTTATTTAATTTGGGATGTTTTATTTTTAATAAAGAAATAATTAATGCTACGGTAATTATAAACATGCTATAACCGCCTAAACGATGCATGAATTGTACAAAAACCGGATCATATAGATTTTTAAGATCGAGAAAATTGTCTTTTATTTCAAGCGGAATAAAGTTATCCCCCATCAAAGGAAAATCATTATATATTAGTCCTGCATCTAATCCAGCAACTAATGCACCTAAGAAAATTTGTCCGTATATTATAATAATAGCAGAAACACAAAATACTAAAGGAAGTTTTAAATTTGTTTGCGAGGAAGTTAGCAAAATATCACAATGATTTTTTATTAATTGATAAAAAAGCAAATGATAAATAATTACGGCAATAATTAAATGAAACGCTAAACGAAAATGGCTAACCGCAGGGTTACTAACTAAACCGCTTTTAACCATATACCACCCCATAAAACCCTGCACGAAAAATAACAACAAAGCAATTATATAATAGTGACTATCACGATTCTTTATACTTCCTTTAAAATAAAAATATATTAAAGGTAAAATATATATTAAGCCTGTAACTCTACCAAGTAACCTATGTACAAATTCTAACAGATAAATAAACTTAAATTCTGATAAAGTCATTCCATAATTAATTAAGCTATATTCAGGGAATGCTTTATATTTAGCAAACTCAGCTTTCCAAGCTTCAAGACTAAAAGGAGGTAAAATACCGGTTACCGGACGCCACTCAACTATCGATAAGCCTGAATTTGTAAGCCTTGTTATACCTCCTATAACAATCATCGCTACGACCATTATACAGCTTACAAACAACCATTTTACAACTAGATTTTTTTGCATTTTTAAGGTTATGTTTATTTTGTTGTTGCGTGGATACCCTCATCGTCATTGCGAGCGACCGTAGGGAGTGCGGCAATCTCATGAAATAGTATAAGATTCCCGAGATTGCTTCGTCGCTACGCTTCTCGCAATGACGGTAAAAACGATCCATGCAACAAAGCCTTTCGCTTCTCAAAATGACGGTTAAGCCTCCGTACCTTTATCCGCTACTATTTCAGTATTAGCATCCGCAGGACGTTTACGGTTTTTATTACGGTATCTACGTTTTGATTTTTTAGGAGCAGGAGTTGCTTCTTCGGCGGTTATATTGCTATCTGCAACCTTTACTTCTTCTTCTACCGTAATATTTACTACTTGCTTTACCTCTTCTTTTAGCATTTGAGGCTTGCTGTTTTCTTCCCTAACAATAATATTATCTTTGGCAACATTATTATTGCTGTTGCCGGTTGTTTTCCATTTTTGCTTATTTTTACGTAATTGCTCTTTTTTAGGCTCTTCTTCAACGTAATCAGCACTATGATTTTGGATTACCGGCTTGAGAGTATTGATATTATCGTTATTTTTCTTCAATAACTTTACTTTTTCGATAGAATAGCTATCTGATGTAGCGTGAGGGTCTGAATAAAAATTAAGCTTTATGTTGTATTTATCTTCGATAAACTTTATCTCGACTCGTTTATTATTAAGCAAATAAATTACCGAGGAATTATTAGCAAAAACATTGATTATATCAATCTTCTCTTCAAAAATTTCATTCTCAATCGTACGTAAAATAAGCATAGCATTAGATTCATCGGCTCTTACCACTCCTTTACCGTTACAGTGGGAACAAATTGACGAATTAGTTTCCAAGAAAGAGGAACGTAATCTTTGTCTTGAAAATTCAAGTAATCCGAATTGGCTGATATTACCGGTTTGTATACGAGCACGGTCACGGCTTAAAAACTCCTTAAAAGATCGCTCGATAATTTTACGATTCTTCAATTCATCCATATCGATGAAATCTACAACTATTAAACCCGATAAATCTCTAAGTTTAACTTGCCTTGCTATTTCTTTTGCTGCTTCTAAATTAGTTTTTAGAGCCGTTTCTTCTATATTTTTTTCGGAAGTTGATTTACCTGAGTTTACGTCAATAGAAATAAGAGCTTCGGTTGGATTAATGACAACATAACCTCCTGAAGGTAACGTAACGACGGGCTGATATAATTTAGCTAATTGCTCTTCGACTTGAAGCTTAGTAAATATAGGTATTTTACCTTTATGCTCTTTAAGTTTTGAAGTATCCGAAGGTAATAAATCCTGCATAAATTTTGAAGCATCTTCGTAAGCTTCCTGCCCTTGAATTATGACCTCTTTAACCGTATGATCACACATATCACGTATAGTTTTACGTATAATACTATCTTCTTCATGTATAAAACACGGTGCAGAAAACTTAACGGTACTTTTACGGATCTTATTCCATAATCTTGATAAATAATTATAGTCTTTCTTTAGGTCTAAAGTACTGCACCCCCTACCTGCCGTTCTTACGATTACGCTATAGGGATTTTTATCGCCGTTTACTATTTTATTTAAAATATTTCTTAGCCTTTTTCTTTCTTCACCGTTCGATATTTTACGTGATATACCGTTTTGTGAAGCCTTATTAGGCATTAAAACGCAATATTTACCTGCCAAAGATATATAAGTAGTAAACGAAGCACATTTATTACCCCTTTCTTCTTTAGTAACCTGCACTAACAATATTTGGTTCTTTCTTATTACATCTTGAATTTTATATTGTTTATATTGCGGAGTATTTTGCTCGCTACCCGTTTGAATAACTTCAATATCATCGGCTGCTTCTAAATTAAGCTCGGATTGAAGCTTACTTTCTACTAAATCTTCTATAGCTTTTAAATCAATTTCTTCACTATCGATCAACGGATCGTAAGAAGGCGTAGCTGGCATGTCTTCATCATCTTCAGCCGTAATACTCGGAGGATTTATTTCAGGGAATGCATCAACCGGAAAAATTTTTTCCGTTGTAGGTATGTTATAGTAATTCGAATGAATCTCGCTAAAAGGTAAAAACCCGCTCTTATCCATACCGTATTCTATAAAAACCGCTTGCAAGGACGGCTCTATTCTCGTTACTTTTGCTAGGTAAATATTACCTTTATTTTGTTGCTTTCTTTTAGTTTGGAATTCTATATCTTCTATATTATTGCTTTGACTCAGCAAAACCACCCTGGTTTCACTGAGAAAATTAGCATCAATTATAATCTTTTTATTCATTAATCTTGCTCTCTAATTTGAAGAACAAATAATTAATATAACGCTTCAAGCATATCTTGGTTAATTTTTATTAAATAAGTATACTCGTTTAACTTAAAAATCGGCTATTTTGTCTTTAGTTAAGATCTCGGATGCTCACACACTTCTGTACGCTCCGCCCTTCGGCTTACAGACTTCCTTTATCCAAATTAAACTTCATCTACTCAAGATATACATAAAACCCTTAAACTTTTAAGGTAAATTTCAAATGCGAATTATATTATTATTTTTCTTACATTAAAATATTTCTATCACGGCACTATTAACAGTGCCAAAATCACTTTAAATATTATTTTATATTTTAAATAATATACAAATTATTAATTAAAACTATCATACATAATTAAAAGCTGATAATTTAATATTTGATTCAACACATTCTTTGGTTATTAAATATTTTTAACTTTAATTACTTATTTTCATCTAGTATAACTTTTCATTATGAGTTATATACCATGTATTTACGTTTAGCAAACACTTAATTTATGACTCCGAAAAACGATTATAGAACAATCTTTTACTCTCTTTTAGGAATATTTATTTTTTCCTGTATAAATTCCGTGAATATTTACAATCTCAAGCTTTACTTGCTTATAAATAAAGGTCTAAGCGGTGAAGAAATAAACCATATTAGTCAAACTAAATTTCTAGGCTCAATAATTAGTAGTTTTGCTTTGACGCAGGTTATTAATAAATTTAGCAACAAACAAATTATTCTTACTAGTTTGATATTACTTATTATTTGTACGATAAATTTAATTCTATTAAATAATTATAATTTACTAAGGTTAAATTTTATTCTCATTAATTCAGGGATATTTGCGTATTTTACTGCGACAATACTACATATTATAGAAAGTGCCAAAAACAAGAAATATCTTTTTTTAGCAAGCGTAATGTTACTTTGGGCATGCGGTCATTTAACCGTAAGTCTATTAAGCCCGTTTATAGAGCCGACAAACACTATCATAATAATTTGTGCTTTACTGTATAGTATCAACATCCTAACCGAGTTTTTACACTATAACCCTACTACCCATACTCTAAAAATAAATTCAAAATTTTCTTCGTTAATAAGAAATATAGAACTACAATTACTAACGGGATTTGTCGTATCTTACGTTACTTTAGATATATTATGGTATTACGAAGCATTTGCCCTAAGAGAAAAATTAGCGTTAATTAATTTAGAACTAATATTAACATATATTTTTATAGCAATAATTATTTCTATAATCCCTATTTCTTACATATTAAATAAGGTAAATAAATATTTCGCTAATTTATTATTAACCTTGATACTACTTACATGTTTTATTTTGTTATCGTTTCATGGAACTAGTAAAACTTTTAACATAATATATATTTCAATAATCGGAAGCTGCCTTGTTTCCATATTTATTTGTAATATTTTAATATTAATAGATAAATTCAGAGAATACGAACTACGAACCGCTTTATTTTCTTACTTCTCAATGTGTACTATCGGTATATATGCAGGAGCTTTGTCTTCTTATATTCCTTTCGGTATTGTTAATAATAATGACTTTTTATTTTCAATTTTTAGCGTAGTCGGTAGCTTTGTAGTTTATCATCTTTGGTATTTTATTAGGTATAGGCTGTATAAAAGATAATTAATAGGTCTATACTCTAAAGTAAATTAAAGAATAGGTAGACGAAGCTCAATTTGGAAAAGAGCAAGGAGGCTGTAAGCCGAGGAGCGGAGCGTCCTATAGTACGTGAGCATCCGAAGGTTTACAAAGACGACGTAGCCAATTTTTCAAATTCAGCGAGTATACTATATAAGTTGAGATAGGAAAGTAATAGCAGGCACTACCCATAACCCGGGCTTATCAAAACATGAATTAGAGATAGCCGGTTTATTCTGAACAACTTGAAAACTAAATTCAGGTTTGAGTAACTCGTGAAAATACTTTAAACTTGAAGAAACTGATGAATCACTTACTTTTGCTTCTATTAAAATCCAAGGCTTATCATTTTTAGTTACTACTAAATCAACTTCACGTTTTTGTTTATCACGAAGATAATACAAACTAAAATCTCCAAGACCAGTTTCATTCCAAAAATATACTGCTTTTAAAAGATGACAAGATACAAGATTCTCAAATTTTGCTCCTATATCTTTTAGCTGCGACCAATCCCAAAGATAGTATTTCGGTTCTTTTAACAAACTTTTTACAACGTTTTTAGACCAAGGTTTAATAGAAAAACAATAATAATGCTTTTCTAGTAATGAGAGCCATCTTCTTATTGTTTGATCCGAAACCCTTACTTTATTAGAAAGTGTTGTATAACTCGTTAGTGATCCTGCTTGTTCGTTTATAATAACGGCAAGTAACTCTAATGCATTAATATTATTTATATCTTCGGTATTTCTTACATCCTCTCTAAATAACTGTTCAAATCTTTGCGTACTCCATATTTTATGAAATTTTGTATTTGCTTTTAGATAAGGCTCGGCAAACCCCCCTAAATTAATTAACGCTTCAAATTCCTCTTTTGTAATATTTTTGGGACTTTTTATATAATCAACATTGCTATCGAAATTTCCTGCTATTTCAGCTACCGATAGCGGATGCACCGTTAAATTTATATAACGTCCCATTAAGCTATCGCCGCCTTTTTTATATATATTTAATTTAGCACTGCCTGTTATAATAAATTCAATATTTTCACCAAACTTATCATAAAATCCTTTGATTAAGTTTTTCCAATCTTTGTATTTATGAATTTCATCAAATATTAAACATGGTTTATCATCGGATATAGTAGAAAGTAACTTTTCAAAAAGCTCGGTATGCTTATTTAAAATTTGATTTCTATCTTGCAAATAATCCCAATTTAAATAGAGAGAATTAGAATTATTTTTAATCACTTGCTTTGATATCGTAGTTTTTCCTACTTGCCTTGGTCCACTTATAAACACAAGCTTACCGTAATCTTTTAGATATTCTATAACTTGTTTTTTATATAGCCTTTCCATCTCGATACTCTAATGATTACATGTTACATATTATAGATACATGTCGGAATGGTCAAGACTATTTCGATATTGACCTCGAAACAGTCCAGTAATATGTAACATTTTGTAACATATTACTGCTTGCACTATTTAGCATTAAATATTAAAATCCAAACATATTATTATTATGTTTACAGATGCAGCAAGTCACATTATCAAAGCCTGTAAGTTGTTATGGAATAGGAGTGCATTCCGGAAAACGCACTCAGTTAACCTTAGAACCTGCCAAAGAAAACACCGGAATTATATTTATTAGAACGGACGTAGCGTCGGATATTAACTATATTGAAGCTAAATATTCTAATGTATCCGATACCTTGCTTTCCACTACTATTAGTAACGAACGAAAGGTTCAAGTTTCTACGATAGAGCATTTAATGGCAGCATTATGGGGATGCGGGATCGATAATGCGATCATTAAAATAGACGGACCCGAAGTACCGATAATGGACGGTAGCAGCAAACCTTTCGTCTTTATGATCGAATGTGCCGGTAAAAAATTGAAAAACGCTCCTAAGAAATATTTAAAAATCCTGAAAGAAGTAAGAGCTATCCATAAAGATTGCGAGTTAATTTGCAGCCCTTCAAAACATTTAGAAATAGACTTAACCATAGATTTTGCCAGCAAAGCTATAGGAAGACAGAACCTAACCTTTTCTAAGCAAGAATCTTTTAACCAAAATATTGCAGATGCTAGAACTTTCGGGTTTACAAAAGACGGTTATTATTTACAAAGTAGGGGACTCGCTTTAGGTGTTTCATTTGAGAATACAATAGCTATAGATGATCAAGATCAAGTTTTAAACCCTGACGGATTACGTTATCAAGATGAATTTGTACGTCATAAATTGCTTGATTTATTTGGCGATTTATTCACATCCGGTACAAACTTTATAAGTAAAATTAACGGCTACAAAACCAGCCATGCCCTTAATAACGAATTATTACATCAAATATTCAGTGATTCCACCTCTTATAAGTTTGTTACTAGCAACGAATTATAGTTTAAAGTTTACGGAAATTACGGCATTGTTGCGTGGATACCTCATCGTCATTGCGAGAAAAATTACGAAGTAATTGACGAAGCAATCCAGTAAAAAAAGCTAATTTATAGCATTTTTTTATTACTTTTTCTGGATTGCCACGTCGCTACGCTCCTCGCAATGACGATATCGGCAATGCCTTAGATAGTTCTACTTTTTTGCTTTTTAGAATTATTATTCATAGCATGTGCCAAAGAACTATATTCTTGAGCTTTATCGGGGTTTTCATAAAAAGGATTTAGCGTTCTTTTAAAACTCTTGGCATAATTTTCTTTTTTATCATCCAATAATACTTGATGTTTTTCTAAAAAAGCTTTAAGTCCTTTATTACTTATTTCCAAATCAAAATTATTTTTTATTTCCCGAAATTTTTGTTGCTTCTCTTCATCTTTCATCGTCCAATAATTCTCGTCCGTTATTAACTTCTTTAATGCCAATGTTTGCAAAATTTGCTTCTTACTATAATCTTCTAACTGTGCTAAATTTTGATAATGCGGGGTATCTTTCTTTTTATATTCTTCATTTATATTTGATTTAAATATTGCTTTAACTTCCCTTTTTTCTTCTTCATTAAGGCTACCGCTAATTAACGATACGGAATTTACTACCCCATAACCTGTAGCTTTTAAAATTGCAATTACATTACCGCTTGCTCCTGCCGCAATAGCAGCAGCAGTTCCGACGAACCCGGGTATATTATTTGTAATTACCCGCATAGTATTTTTAGCTCTTTCTACATTTTTATCTATCTTATATTTATCCTTACCGTAGTTTTCATTTTTTAAGGATGGTACATATAATTCCTTTCCTAAAATATTATTTAAATTAGGCTCTAAGGATAACATAATATCTTGCTGGACTTTAGCATTTCTATGCTGGACTAATAAATTATTTTCTTTATGAAGTTTACGTAAATTACGTATTTTCAAAGTTTCAGTAATAGCGTTAATCCCCATACCTACTGCAGCTACACTAGCCGTTGCTATAACTAACGGTGCTACGGGAGCAAATAATCCTGAAGCAGCAACTGCTATACAAGCTACGGTAACGGCATAATTAAAGCTATTACTGAATAATACTTTACCGACCTTTGTATTAGTAAAATAATTCCATTTAGCTTTTGATTTATCAAATAGTTCTCTAACTCTTGATTTTTTTAAATCTTGCATTTATTTTCTATATTAATTATTGCTTTTATTACGATAAAACTTCTCTTATGATACAAATTATAGTAAAATTCTAATAAAAAATAAAGTAAATGTCAGGAAAGGAATTAAATAAAATTGTTACAGCAATATTATTTGCTAGCTTAATTGCCATGCTGGTTGGGTTTATCGCAAACATATTATATAAACCGAATTTAGACCCAAAAACTCGTGGTTATAGCATCGCCGTACAAGAAACTTCAGCCACGCAAAATAACAATGCGGATACACCTGCCCCGATAAATATACCGGAATTAATAAAGACGGCTAACGCCGATAACGGTCGTGAGATAGCTAAAAAATGTTTGATGTGCCACTCTCTCGATAAAGACGGTCCAAATAAAATAGGTCCTCACTTATGGGATGTAGCCTGTCGCCCGAAAGCAAGCATTGCGGATTACAAATACTCCCCTGCTCTGTCAAAAATCGGAGGTAATTGGGATGATGATAGTTTATTTGCTTTCCTGCATAAGCCAAGTAGCTATGCCCCGGGTACTAAAATGTCCTTTGCCGGTTTATCAAAACCGCAAGACATAGCCGATGTTATATTATTCTTGAAAACTTATGTTCATGATAAATAAGTATACTCGCTGAATTTGAAAAATTGGCTACGTCGTTTTTGTAAGTCCTCGAATGCTCACGTACTATAGTACGCTCCGCTCCTCGGCTTACAGACTCCTTGCTCTTTTCCAAATTGAGTTTCGTATACCGACTATTTATTTATTTTTTGTTTGTAATAAAAATGCCTAATCATTTTATTTTAGAGTATGTATCAATGACTGAAATATGGTTAATAATCGGTGTAATATGCGTGATTGCAGAATTTTTTGCCATCCCTAGCATCGGATTTTTATTTTTTGGATTCGGAGCATTATCAAATACTCTTGTGGTATATCACTACGATATTAGCTTGCAAAATCAAATAACGATTTTCGGTATATTATCGCTTATATGGTTTTGTGTATTATATTACCCTCTAAAAAAATACGTATATAGCAAAACCTCTACCCAAGAAAATTATTCCGATATGATAGGCAAAGAAGTTGAAGTTTACAGCGACACGATATCCTCAGATAATCTTGGTCAGGTAAAATGGTCAGGCGTTATTATGAATGCTTACCTTACTTCTGATGAAAAAGACGCTAAAGCAGGCAATAAGCTTTTTATCGTTAAAGTTACGGGTAATGTGTTGATCTGCTCTAGGCACAGACCTAAATGATAAGTTTAATTCCTGCAAGGCTTGCTTGTTTTGATACTTCATCGTCATTGCGAGGAGCGAAGCATTGTTGCAATCTCATCAAACATCCTGAGATTGCTTTGTCGAAACTTGCACAGTTTCTTCTCGCAATGACGATTCGACAACCAATATTTTTATAAAAATGACATATGCTCCGAAGTAAAATGAAGAGTAGATAGACGAAGCTCAATTTGAAAAAGAGCTAGGCGCCTCACAGCTTTTGACCGCAGCGTACACTTAGTACGTGAGGATCAAAAGCGAGAAGCGTTGAGCCAATTTTTCAAATTCAGCGAGTATATCAAATGTTATCCTTAAACCAATCAAAGGCTTTCTTAACCCAGCCGCTATTTTCATCAAGCTTCATATGAGAAAATTCTTTTTGCTGCTTTAGAGCGTGAATTTTCAACATCCCGATAACCGCAGAATACATAGCCGGATTATAATCCTCAGTAAACCCGTCAATTATTTCGGGCTTACCTATTCTAGTTTGCTTCTCGAAAATTTTACTTGAAAGCTCTTTTAATCCTCTAAGCTGAGAGCCGCCGCCCGTAATTACGACTCGGTAGACTGCTACCTGTCCTTTAGTTGCCTTATCATATTCGTATTTTACCATCGATAATATTTCTTCGACTCTAGCTTTTATTACCTCTGCAAGCTTATAAAGCGTGATCGCACCTGCTGGACTTTGATGAATATCCGTTTGAAAATCATCCATATTTATAACGTTATCTTTATCAAAACTAGATAACATGGCATTACCGTAAAGGATTTTTAGCTTTTCGGCAGCAGTAAGGTCAAGCCCGAAAACTTTAGCAATATCAGAGCTAATATGAAAGCTACCTATACTTACATGCCCCGTATATATTAACTTACCGGCAAAAAAGATACCGAAGCAAGTAGTTTTATCCCCCATATCTATAATGAGCGAACCAAGATTTTTTTCATCATTTGTAAGGCACGATATGGCAGAGGCATAAATTGCTAAAGTGATATTGGTAACTTCTACATGACATTTAGCAAAACATTGCACGATATTCGATAACATATTCGAGCTTGCCGCTATTATATGCAGCTCACAACCAAGTTCCCTACCGTACATACCGATTGGGTTTTCAATCCCGTTATTATCAAGGGTAAATTCAAGAGGAAAGTAATGTATGATTTCTTGATCTTTTACTTTAAACTCCGACAAAGCTTTTTGTATTAGCTTCTTAATATCCTGCTCGGTTACGGTTTGCGAGCCGATCTTTGTAGAGTAATTTACATAATAAGATTTTGTAGCAGCACCCGATAACGACAATATAATTTTTTTAATATTCTTACCGCATTCTTTTTCTAGAGCATAGATTGCCGAAACAATGCTACTTTCGGCATTTTTAAGGTTTAGTATAATACCTGACTTAACACCTTTAGAATGATGCAAATTTTGACTAGCAATTTTGATTTCACCCTTTTTACTAATATAAGCAGCTATTACGGCAATTTTACTACTGCCGAAATCTAGTGCTACAAAATTTGATATTTTCTCTTTCATTTTTAGGTTAAATTTACTTAAGTGCCTTTAAGCCTTCTTTTAAGCCGTTTTTTATCAATGAAATTTTAGCTTGTTTTCCGTCAGCAGTAAGAAACTCTACATAATTTTCATTTGATAAAATACTATCTAAGTCGCTTGGCGTAATAACAGCAATCGCTTGGCATCCTTGATTGGTACAATTTGCGTATTTTCCTGCCGCAATAAGCTTCTCGCCGCTGTTAATAGCTGTACCTGCCGGAATTTGAACATTTGGCGGTAATATTTCAATTATTTTTAATTCTTTTGTTTCCTGTTCACCATTATTAAAATAACCTATATGATAAATTGCCAATATTTCTTTCTCTTTATCTTTTTCGCTATTATGTATTTGTTGTGACAAGAAACAAAATTGTTGTTGATTATTATTAACAGTACAATTTAAATTCCAAGCTCCAAATTTTTTTGGTGCCGACGATGCATTAACATTTTCTATTCTATATAGCAAAAAAGTTCCGACTATTATAAATAAACCGCTACAGATAAATGTAATTTTTTTTATGTTATTTTTCATATATTTTTTAACCTCTTTAAAATATTTTCTTTTCCTAAAATTTCAGCAATTTCAAATATGCCCGGCGAGTTAGTCATTCCTGTTACCAAAGCTCTTACCGGCTTCATAAGTTCATTAAGTTTTAAGCCGTTTTTTGCAGCTATTTCCTTAAACTGACTCTGTACCGAATCTTTATCAAAATTCTCTAGCTTGTTCAAATTTTCTATAACCTGATTAATCAATTCTTTATCACAATTTGCGATAATTTCTTTTGTCTCTTCCGTATAAGTAATCGGTGAACCTATTAAATAGATTTTAGCAAGATTTGCTAGATCTAGTAATGTTTCGCTTCTGACTAATAAGCTTTGCATCCCTTGCTTTATATATTTCGTTTCCTGTTCGCTAACTTGATAATTTCGCTTTAATATCTCTACAATCTTAGAAGTTAAACTATCATCATCTAGCATTTTTAAATAATGGCTATTTAAGCTATTCATTTTGGCAAAATCAAGCCTTGCCGGTGATTTACCAAGCGAATCAAGGTTAAACCATTCTATAGCCTGCTTCATAGAGATAATCTCATCATCGCCATGACTCCAACCAAGCCGCAGCAAATAGTTACATAAACTCTCAGGCAAATATCCCATATCCCTATAAACTTCAACTCCTAAAGCTCCGTGTCTTTTCGATAATTTAGCCCCGTCTGCTCCGTGAATTAACGGAATATGCGTCATATTCGGCACATT
Source organism: Rickettsia endosymbiont of Pyrocoelia pectoralis (assembly GCA_020404425.1). GTDB lineage: Bacteria > Pseudomonadota > Alphaproteobacteria > Rickettsiales > Rickettsiaceae > Rickettsia. The sequence continues at coordinate 14,462 of DYDX01000075.1, read as the reverse complement.
ATAGCCTAAAGCATTATAAATAGCAATTTGCCTTGCTGCGTTAGTTAAATGATCATCACCTCTAATAATATGGGTTATGCCCATGTCATGATCGTCTACCACTACGGCTAGCATATAAGTAGCAGTACCGTCGGCACGCAGCAATACCATATCGTCAATATGGGAATTCTCTATTACTACATCGCCTTGCAAAGTATCATGAATAGTTATACTACCCGTGCTAGGGGTTTTTAAACGTATTACGGGTTTAATATCTTTCGGATAAGTCGACGAATCCTTATCACGCCACTCACTATGAAAAATAAAATGCTGCTTACCGTCTAAAGCTTTTTGCCGCTGCTTTTCTATTTCTTCTTGTGAAGTAAAACAATAATATGCTTTACCTTCCGCAAGCAGCTTTAAAGCTGCTTCTTTATAGAGATCGTTGCGTTTAGATTGAAATATAACCTCATCGTCCCAATTAAGCCCTAACCATTTTAACCCTGCAAATATAGCTTCCACGGCTTCCTCTGTCGATCTTTCCTTATCGGTATCTTCTATCCGCAGCAAAAATTTACCTTTATTGTGACGAGCAAATAAATAGTTAAACAGAGCAGTTCTTGCTGAACCTATATGTAAAAAACCCGTCGGTGACGGGGCAAATCTAGTAATTACTTTATTAGTCATTTTTTATCTTTAAAGTGTAAAATGTCATTCCCGCTTTTATAGCGGCTTTGTCGTTTGGATCGTTCAGTGTCATTCCTGCGAAAGCAGGAATCCAGAAAAATAACATTAAATATATGTACTGGATAAAATAAACTTATAAAAACAAGTTTTTATAAGTTTTACTGGATTCCTGCTTTCGCAGGAATGACATTGATTGACTTCGTAGTCATTTTCTCCAAATACATAAAATAATTCACATCTATATCATCGCTTAACTGCCCTTCGCTTTTAGCTAGATTATATACCAAACCTTTCAGTTCTTTAATTTCAATATCGGTGTCAGTAAGCATTTCGTATATTTCCGACGGCTTTAGAAATTTGCTATAATCATGCGTATTTTTCGGCACCCAGCCTAAAATATGCTCAGCTGCTATTATACCAAGCAGGTAAGCTTTTTTAGTACGGTTAATCGTAGAAATTATTGCCATACCGCCAGGTTTGACACGCTCTGCTAAATTAACAAGAAATTGCTGCACATTATCTACATGCTCAACAACTTCAAGGCAAATTACTACATCATATTGCGTATCGCTTTCCAGCTCTTCTATAGTGCTTTTTAAATAATTTACTTTAATATTATTTTCTTTAGCATAATTTGCCGCAATATCAATATTACTTTGCAATGCATCAATAGCAGTAACGTTAAAACCTTGAGCAGCTAAAGAGGTGGCGATTAAGCCACCTCCGCAACCTACGTCCAATATTTTCAACTCAGAAATCTGATTGTAATGCGATTTTATTTTCTCTATTATATATTCAAGGCGAATAGGATTTATGCGGTGTAAAATCCCGAATTCACCCTCTTTATTCCACCAATTATGAGAGATTTTCTCAAATTTTTCTAATTCTTTTTTATCAATTGACGACATAGCTTTATAATAATGAGATGACAGTAATAATACTAGCCCTAATTTTAATTAGTTTTATATTTGCACCGCTTGGCTGTATTGCATTATGGAAGCGATATATATATTTTGGCGACGGTCTTGCCCATAGTAGTTTTTTAGCAGCAAGCCTTAGTATTATAGCTCAGTTTCCTTTAATTTATTCAGGTCTAATAGTAGCAATACTTTTTTCGCTATTCGTCTTTATCTTCAAAAACAACTCAGGAAAAGATGCCGTTATTAACCTTGTTTCCAGCTTTATGCTTGCTACTGCCTTAATTATTAATTACTTCTACGCCTCCCAGAATAATATTATTAATTTATTATTCGGCGATATTTTATTAGTATCGCTTGAAGACTTAATTATCTTATCGATAATGCTAATAGTAATTATAGGCTTTATTATATATTTCTATAACAAAATATTACTCATAATTATTAATAAAGACATTGCAGTAATAAAAGGGATAAAAGTTAATGCTATTGAGCTAGTATTTTTACTTCTTTTATCCTTGTCGGTATTTTCTGCCGTTAAAATAGTTGGCGTTCTTATGATTACCGCTATTTTGCTTATCCCCGCTATGATTGCAAGATTTATGTCACGCAATCCGGTTCAGATGATTATAATTGCAATTCTCGTTTCGCTATCTATTAATTTCTGTGCGGCTATTATCTCTTTCCATTTTGATCTTCCACTAACTCCTATATTTATTATAATGGGCGGATTTATTTACGGTGTATTATTTTTTGGATCCCGTGGCTGGACCACGGGATGACATTGTTTCAATATCTTTCTTCAGCTTCAATACTAAAGTTTGTAGTTTTTCAAACTCCTCTCGTGTGACGTAATTACCCTTTAATATTTTATCTTCAATTATGTCACAACTTTTATCTCTCAAACTATTTGCGGCTTTTTGTAAGACGCTGCTAGCCCCCGTTGCAACTTTTAAAATATCGTTTGTTTTCATTTAAAGTACCTCTATCGATAAAGCGTGAAGCCCGTTTTCAAATTCATCTGCAAGCAATTTATTAATAGTGCGATGATTTGTAATTAAGCTCTTACCTTGCAAAATTTGTGCAGAAATTTGTATTTTAATATGACTGTGGGTTCCGTCATAATGATTAGCATGTTTGTAGCTTTCATCTATTATTTCACAAAAATGTGGTTTTAACACACTTAACTTTTCCTTTATCCTTTCTATACGCCCCATATTTTTATTTTATTTATCAAAAAAATGTCTTAGACTGATGTATACTCCTTATAAATGAAGAGTAGGTAGACGAAGCTCAATTTGGAAAAGAGCAAGGAGGCTGTAAGCCGAGGAGCGGAGCGTACTATAGTACGTGAGCATCCAAGGTCTTACAAAGACGACGTAGCCAATTTTTCAAATTCAGCGAGTATACATAATATATAATTTTATTATTAAAATGGCAATGTCGGAATTAGAGTTAGACTATAAAGCTTTGCAAGCTGAAATTGATCGAATAGGAAAAGGGGTATGCTTTGCTTGTAGATTGGTCAATTATGATGAGATCAAATTTATCGAACAGGATAAACATTCCATCATTAAAGATTTGGAAAAAATTATTGAGAAAGTTGGCTTAGAGCTTAATATTTTTTTAGAATTTAAAAAGGTAAAGAAAGACGGTATATTATTTATATTAAATACTTTAGATTCTGACTTAATCAAGAATTTTGCCAGAAAATTATATTTACTTTCACAGCTTTATATTAATGAGAAACAGCCGGCAATTTATATGAATTGTTGTATTGCCAGTACCACGTTCCCAAAAGCAAGCAGTAATGCGGAAGAAATCGACAAAATACTAAATATGTTACTTTCGCAAAATAACAATTATTATTATTATCGTGAATATAATCGTGATGAACATGATTTAGAGAATATAAAAAAATCTAACATTCTACTTAATCTTCTGAGGCAGGCACTCGCTAAAAAAATCATGCGATTTGCTTATCAGCCGATAGTTGATCGTGTGGCTATGAAAATTCATTATTATGAATGTTTGTTACGTATACCTGATGAAAACGGTGAATATATTTCTGTAGGTCCGATAATTCCTATTGCCGAAAATAAAGGGCTTATTTTTATAATCGATCAAATTGTTTTAGAGATGACAATCGATGAATTAGTACGTAACCCTGAACTAACGTTAGCCGTTAATATTTCCAATATAGGAACGACAGATGAAGCTTTATGGGAAATAGCAGAGAATTTATTAAGGAATAATGATGTTCGAGGACGTTTGATTATCGAAATTACGGAAACTTCTTTTAATGCAAATTATGATAAGATAACTTTGTTTATCAACAAACTTCGTGGGTTTGGCTGTAAGTTTGCTCTAGATGATTTTGGTTCAGGTTTCACCTCTTTTAAACAGCTTCAAAAATTACCTATTGATATTATAAAAATCGATGGAAAATATGTACGTAGTATTACAAGCGATGTACAAAGTAGATATTTTGTTGAAAGATTAATCAAAATTTCGGAAGATTTAAATATCGATACCGTAGCAGAATTTGTTGAAAATGGCGAAATAGCTAAATGTTTGATCGATCTAAAAGTCGGAGGACTACAAGGAAATTTTTACTCCGAAGCAAAATTTGATAGGGATAATGTCATACCCGCGAAAGCGGGAATCCAGAAAAAATGACCCAAATAAAGCTATAAAAAATAAATTTTTATAGCTTTTACTGGATTCCCGCTTCCGCGGGTATGACATCGAATGGGTTTTACAATACCTGCTCGCAATGACGTTCTATACTTGACACCCTTAATAAAAGCCTGTATGCACAACTCAATTTTAAATAATTATACCTAAATGCTCTTACTTGAATTAAAAAAAACTAAAAAAATCTTAGAAACTATCCATTTTGTCGGTATTGGCGGTGTCGGAATGAGCGGTATAGCTGAAATATTACATAATCTTGGCTATAAAGTGCAAGGTTCGGATGTCACAGAGAATTATAATACTAAAAGACTAGAATCATACGGTATTAAAATATTCTTAGGTCACGCTCCGCAAAATATTACCGATGTTTCATATGTTGTTGTTTCTACGGCAATTAACCGCAATAATCCGGAAGTAAAAGAGGCTTTAGAAAATAAAATACCCGTCATTAGAAGGGCAGAGATGCTTGCCGAACTTATGAGGTTAAAATGCTCCGTAGCAGTTTCAGGTTCGCACGGAAAAACTACTACCACCTCTTTAGTTGCTTGCCTGTTTGAAGCAGCCGGCTTATCACCTACGGTTATTAACGGCGGCATTATTAATAATAGATCGACTAACGCATATCTTGGTTCAAGTGATTATTTAATTGCCGAAGCCGATGAATCCGATGCGACTTTTATTCATATCCCTTCGACCATTGCAATAATAACCAATATTGATCCGGAGCATTTAGATTATTATAAAGATTTTGAAACGCTAATTAATAGCTTTAGAAGCTTTATTACTAACCTACCGTTTTACGGTTTTGCCGTTTGTTGCATTGACCATAAAGTAGTAAGAGAATTAGTAAACAATATTACCGAGCGAAAAATCATTACTTACGGTATCGATTCTAATGATGCCCATATTACGGCATTTAATATTAGTACCGATATTGCTTCCTCTACTTTTGACGTAAAAATTAGCCTACCTAATGTAAACGGTGTAACTATCATCGAAAAGATTACTATTCCGACTCCCGGAAGGCATAATATTTTAAACAGCCTTGCTGCTATAGCCGTAGGAGTAGAGCTAGATTTCGGTATTAAGGCTATTAAAAATGGCTTTAGTAGTTTTAAAGGAGTAAAAAGAAGATTTACTAAGGTAGCTGAATATAACAACGCTTCGGTTATTGATGATTATGCTCATCATCCGGAAGAGATTAAAGCAACGCTTGCGACGGCTAAAAATATTGCAAATAAGCAGAACGGTAAGGTTATAGCTATTTTTCAGCCCCATAGATATTCAAGAATGCAAAGTTTGTTTAATGACTTTATGCAATGTTTTAACGATGCCGACTTGGTTTATATTACCGATATATATGCTGCCGGAGAAAATCCTATAGAGGGTATTACGGGGGAAAATTTAGTTGATAAAATTACTAAAGACCGACACCATAATCAAGCAAATTTTTTACCAGCTCTAGACGATACCGTAAAAATTATTGTAAGTAAAGCATTACCGGGCGATATGATAATTATGATGGGAGCAGGTAGTATTTCAAGCTTTGCTAATAAATTAGATGGGAAATTGTCATCCCGCGAGCTTGTAGCGGGGGCTCAGAATACAGACTGCGATACAAGATCCCGTGATCAAGTCACGGGATGACAGTAAATATATGTTAATTTTACCGACAGTAAAAGGCGAGTATAAGAAGGATTATAACTTAAAACATCTAACATGGTTTAAAGTAGGAGGGGATGCAGAGATACTTTTTAAACCGACGGATACCGAAGATTTAATAAGTTTTTTATCGCAAAATAATCAGAAATTACCTGTAACTATTTTTGGTGCCGGCTCAAATATTATTATAAGAGACGGCGGCATACAAGGATGCGTAATAAAGCTCGGTCAAAATTTTAGCACTATTGAAGTGACGGATGACAATCATTTAGTAGTCGGTAGTAGCTGCCTTAATTTTAATTTAGCAAAATTCTGTCAAATCAACTCTATTAGCGGTTTTGAGTTTTTAGTAGGTATTCCCGGTACTATCGGCGGCGGAATTGCTATGAATGCAGGAGCTTACGGTCATGAATTTAAAGATATTATTGTTAAAATCGAAGCACTTGACCCTTACGGTAAACTTCTAACATTTTCTAATGAAGAGATTGGCTTTAAATATCGCAGCAATAATTTACCGAAGGATTTAATATTTCTTAGAGCAACCTTTAAAATAAATAAAGGGAAAAGCGAAGATATATTAGCAAAAATGAACGAAATAAATGCGACAAGATCGCTTACGCAGCCCATAAAAGAACGCACCGGAGGCAGTACCTTTGCAAATCCTGTAGGATTTAGTTCGTGGCAGCTTATTGACAAAGCGGGACTTAGAGGCTATAGAATAGGCGATGCTTCAATATCTATGCTTCATTGTAACTTTATGATAAATCACGGAAACGCTACCGCTAAGGATTTAGAGGATTTAGGCAACTTCGTTCAGCAAAAAGTGCTTGAAGATAGTGGGATTAAGTTAAAATGGGAGATTAAGAGAATAGGATGTTATCCCGTGGCTTGTCCAGCGTCTCGATTTCACACTGTCATCCCGTGATTTATTCACGGGATCCAGTAAAATATATAAAAAATTTAGTTTTTTATATGTTTATTTTATTAGATATTTTTTCTGGATACCGTGGACAAGCCACGGTATGACATTGATATGAATAAAAAAATAGAAAAATATGCATAAATACCAAACAAATTGGGTGGAAAATTCTAAAGTCAAAATATTAAGCGACAGCGGCAGCAAGCATATAGCCTTAGTCGGGGGCGGTATGTCTGCCGAGCGGGAAGTATCTTTAGTATCAAGTGAGGGAGTAGGCAATGCTTTAATAGCAGCAGGATATAAGGTTACTTTCATTGATATGGGAGCAGATATTGCAGTTAAGCTACAAGAGATAAAACCCGATATCGTTTTTAATTGTTTGCATGGTACATACGGTGAAGACGGTTATTTGCCCGGGTTACTTAATATTATGCGGATTCCGTATACTCATAGCGGCGTACTCGCTTCAGCCTTAGCTTTTGATAAAGTACATTCTAGAAGCTGGTTTTTGACGAATAATATTAATATGGCAGAAAGTATTGTCGTAAACAAAAGCGATGCTATCAAAGTTGATCCCATGAAGAGACCTTACGTAATTAAGCCACTAACCCAAGGATCAAGTATCGGTGTTGAGGTAATATTTGTAGAAGATGATTTTGATTTCGCAGATTATGATTTTCCGTACGGTGATCAGGTAATAATAGAGAAATACATAAAAGGGCGAGAGTTGCAAGTAGCAGTGCTAAACGGCAAAGCTCTCGGAGCATTAGAGATTAAGCTGTTAAAAAACCGTTTCTATGATTACGAAACTAAATATACCGAAGGATTTGCCGAGCATTTATGCCCTGCCCCTCTTCCTGCCGATTTATATAATACATTACTTACGGAATCAGAAAAAATTTATAAAACTATGAACTGCAGCGGAGCGGCAAGAGTAGAGTTTATTTTAGAAGATCATACAAATAAATTATTTGCGTTAGAGATTAACACGCACCCGGGCATGACGCCTTTATCGATAGTGCCGGAAATAGCCGCATATGCCGGTATAAGTTTCGCCCAATTAATTGAAGAAATTATAAAGACGGCAAATTTTGAATCATGAGAAAAAAAACAAGCCCAATTAAAAAAAATAAAGTAAAGAAAGCTAATAATATTTCATTACGTCGAAAGCTTACTTTAGTTTATAGCAATATAGTTTTGTTGCTTAAAATTGCTTTAGTTATTTTCATATGTCTTTTCGCTTTTACGAAATATTTTGCTTCCCTAAAAAATTATCTAAAAACAAATATATATCAAACAACTACGAAACTTGGTTTTAGCCTTGATAATGTTGTAATTAGCGGACAGAAAAATATTGATGAATCATCCATATTAAAAGCCTTAAATGCTAATAAAGGCAACTCTATTTTTGCTCTTAAATTAGATGAAATTAGAGATAATCTAAGAAAAAATAAATGGATTAAGGAGGCATATGTCGGTAGAAAATTACCGAGTACGGTATATATAAAATTATTTGAAAGAGAACCGATTGCTATTTGGCAGATTAATAATCAGCTTTTTTTAATTGACGAAGAGGGTTACGAAATTAGCAAGAATATTCACCCATTCCCTCATTTATTACATGTGGTAGGGGAAGGTGCAAATATTTATGCCGGCAAATTAGTAGAAGAACTACAAAAATATCCGGCATTAATGAATAAAGCTACAGCTGCTATAAGATGCGGAGATAGAAGATGGGATTTAAATCTTAACGGCGGAATAAATATTAAATTACCGGAAAAAAACTTTGAAGAAGCTTTAAAATACGTAGATTCTTTAAATAGAGCCAATAAACTATTCAACCAAAATTACAAAGTTTTAGATTTAAGGGATAAATATAAATATTATATTGAGAAGTATTAATATTAATTATCTAAAATACTGTTTATTTAGGTGTATGCGAAGTTATAACTTTGTGAACACCTAAGTTTTAATATTCCATTGCTTTACAAAATCCACTTAAATCAGTTAAAGTTTCTAGCAAATCTTTATAATTTTGTACTTCCGGAAGTGCATCAAGTATATTATACAAAGCCAACTCCTCCCCTCCTATTTCAGGTGATAAGCTACTATATGTTGCAACATTAGTATTATTATTTTCAATTGAACTTATTATTTCTTCTAAACTATTCATTGCTTGTCCAACATCATTTTTAAATAATTTTATATTTGTTATTTCTTGTTGGGTAATATCTTTAAAATCTTTTGATAAAGCACTTTCTATATTATTAAAACCCCTAGAGTCTAAGGGAGTTAAACCTATTTGTTCTAATACCTTATTTACTTTTTCTATATTAAATGTTTCTTCTTCATATTTCATTTTATACCTTTTAATTAAATTTAAGCTGTGCAGTTTGGCATATTAACTCCTAAAATTTATAAGCTAAGTTTATGTATTTTAATAAGTTATAAAACCCTAATTGTAGTTCCTCTGAATTTTTTTATAAGAACCTAACCATAAATTGACTAAAACAATAACATTCAGAAATTATATTTTCAACTAATAATTTTATTATTGCATTAACATAAAAAATTACTATTCATCTCCGATTTTCAACGCAGCAATAAACGCTGATTGCGGGATTTCGATGTTACCGTACTGTCTCATTCTCTTTTTACCGGCTTTTTGCTTCTCAAGCAGCTTACGTTTACGGGATATATCACCGCCGTAACATTTGGAAAGTACGTCTTTACGTAAAGCTTTAATAGTCTCACGAGCAATAATACGGCTACCTATACTTGCTTGGATCGCTATATCAATCTGCTGGCGTGGTATCAAATCTTTTAGACGTACGCATAATGCCCTACCACGCTGCTCTGCACGTGAGCGGTGAACGATCGTCGATAACGCATCAACCACCTCACCATTGACTAAAATCCCAAGCTTAACGAGTTCGGAAGACTCGTAAACATCCATTTGCCATTCAAAACTTGCATAACCTTTCGAGCAGCTTTTTAAACGATCGTAAAAATCATATACTATTTCATTTAGCGGCAATTTATAGATTATTCTAGCTCTGTTTGCTATATAGCCGTGATCAAGCTGCACTCCTCTTTTTTCGGTACAAAGCGATAATACTGCCCCTAAAAACTCATCCGGCACCATGATAGTTGCTTTAATCCACGGCTCTTCCATTGATTCGATTTTTTGCGGGTCGGGTAAATCTGCCGGATTATGAATCTCTAAAACTTCACCCTCCCGCATATGGATTTTATATACCACGCTTGGTGCGGTGGTGATTAAATCTAAATCAAACTCACGGCTTAAACGTTCTTGGATTATTTCTAAATGCAAAAGTCCTAAAAACCCGCACCTGAAACCGACTCCTAAGGCTGAAGAGCTTTCCATTTCATACTCAAAGCTAGCATCGTTAAGACGCAGCTTAGCTAGCGAATCCTTTAGATGCTCGAATTCACCGCTATCGGTTGGATAAAGACCGCAAAATACTACGGGCAGATTTGGCTTAAACCCCGGTAATGCCTGCTCGCATGGCTTCTTCTCATCGGTAATAGTATCCCCGACTTTACAATCCGCAACTTGTTTTATGGAAGCCGTAAAAAAGCCGATTTCGCCTGCATTCAAAACATCCGAAATATGCTTTTTAGGAGTAAAATACCCGACATTCTCTACCGTATAAACTGAGTTCGTTGCCATCATTCTAATACGCATATTTTTACGCAAAGCTCCGTCAATAACACGCACTAGAATAACCACACCAAGATACGGATCATACCAACTATCGACAAGTAAAGCTTTTAGGATATCGGAATCGCTCTCACGAGGTGCAGGCAGCTTATTTACTATTGCCTCTAATACCAAATCGATTCCTATACCGCTTTTGGCAGAAATTAACACTGCCTCACTTGCATCGATGCCGATTATATCTTCTATTTGCTGCTTCACTTGATCAGGCTCGGAAGCCGGCAAGTCAATCTTATTCAGCACCGGCACAATCTCGTGATTATTTTCAATCGCTTGATATACGTTTGCAAGAGTTTGTGCTTCCACTCCTTGCGTACTATCAACGACCAATAACGACCCTTCGCAAGCGGCAAGCGATCTACTAACCTCGTAGGCAAAGTCAACATGCCCGGGAGTATCCATCAAATTCAAATAGTAGGTATTACTGTCCTTAGCCTTATATACAAGCCGCACGGTCTGAGCTTTAATCGTTATGCCTCGCTCCTTTTCGATATCCATCGAATCTAGCACTTGTTGGCTCATCTCTCTTGCCTGCAAACCGCCGCAATGCTCGATTAACCGATCGGCTAAAGTAGATTTACCGTGATCGATATGTGCGATAATTGAGAAGTTCCTTATATATTTTTGATTATTCATAATTATTGTGATATAATTTGCGTTTGTTTGGCTTTTCGTCATGAGCTACGCAGCCATAGGCTGCGTGGCAATCTCATGAAATTAGTATTATGACTCCTGAGATTGCTTCGTCGCTACGCTTCTCGCAATGACGTCTACAACCACGATAATATACAATAAAACCAAAATTTATAACAGGAAAAAATAATGCGAGCGGAAATCGAAAATTATGTTAAAAAAATTGAGCAATCTTTAGAATTGCTTGAGAGGTCTCTTTGATGTAGAAACATCGTCAAATAGGTTAAAAGAGCTTGAAGAGCTTACAACAAACCCTGATTTATGGAATAATCAGGCTAACGCACAAAAACTTTTAAAGGAAAAAAGCATTCTTGAAGAGAAATTAGGCTCTTTTAATAAACTGAATTCTGACTTAAAAAATGCTTTAGAGTTTGAAGAGCTGGCAGAGGCCGAAAACGATCCTGATATATTAAAGCAAGTTGAGCAGGATTTTAAAAACTTAACTAATATAGCTGCCAAATTTGAAACGGAATGTTTATTTTCAGGAGAAGCAGACGGAAATAATTGCTTTCTAGAAATTAATGCCGGTGCCGGCGGCACAGAAAGCCACGACTGGGCTTCTATTATGATGCGTATGTATTTGCGTTTTGCCGAAAGACTTGGGTTTAAAACCGAGATAATCAATATGATTAACGGCGAAGAAGCAGGCATTAAATCATGCACGATCAGGATAATAGGCAAACGTAGCTACGGCTGGTTCAAAACCGAAGCAGGAGTGCATAGGTTGGTGCGTATTTCACCTTTTAACGCAGCAGGCAAGCGAATGACTAGCTTCGCAAGTAGCTGGGTATATCCCGAAATTGATGATAGCATAACGATTATTATTGATGATAAGGATTTACGGATCGATACTTATAGGTCATCAGGAGCCGGAGGGCAACATGTTAATACTACCGATTCAGCAGTTCGTATTACTCATTTACCGACTAATACCGTAACACAGTGCCAAAGCGGCAGATCACAGCATAAAAATAAAGACGAAGCAATGAAAATGCTAAAGGCAAAACTTTACGAATTAGAATTACAAAAACGCACCGATAGTGTTAACAAGCAGCACGCCGACAAAACCGATAATAGCTGGGGGCATCAGATTAGGTCATATGTTTTGCAGCCATATCAAATGGTGAAAGATTTACGCACCGATTACGAAACTTCCGACACTAAAGGCGTACTTGACGGTGATCTTGAAGGATTCGTCTCGGCGAGTTTATCCATGAATGCTGGTGGTAAGAGGTAAATTATCCAACAGCTTGTTGGAGAAATTCCATGGAATCAATGTATCAATTTTTCCGTCATTGCGAGGAAAAACTGCAAGTTTTGACGAAGCAATCCAGTTAAAAATGCTAATTTGTAGCATTTTTTTTATTATTTTTCTGGATTGCCGCAGCCACTTCGTGGCTTCGCAATGACGATATCTGTTGTTAGTTAGCAATGCTAGTTATTTTTCTTGATATTGCAATCAAGCTATGATATGACATTTCTGTATTTCAATCTAATTTTTTCACAATATGAAGAACTGTAAAAATCTTAGAACCAATTTCTTTAATTTCAATAAAAAGGAAAAATATTATGCATAAATTTAATATAGCAATTAACCTAGTTTTATTTATTATGTTTCTTTCAGCATGTTCTGAAAAAGTCCAAACTGCCGAGTGGTATTTAGAACATAGAGAAGAATTAGAAAAAGTACTTAAAAAGTGTGAGCTTAAATCACCTGCTGAACTTTTAAAAGATGCAAATTGCAACAATGCTCAGAAGGCAAAATATAAAATTTATAGGAAACATCAAAGAAATGCACCAGTTCCAACTTTTAATGTTAATTAAGTAATAAATTATGGGATTATTTACCATTGGCTTATGAAAAACTATAAAGGTTTTAACGTAGCTATTTCTATAGTCATTATAGGTGTAGCTGCGGTTTTTGGGTTTCAAAATTACCAAAAATATTCTCAAGATAAATATTTTGAGCAGATAATAACCGATCTTAATAATTTAGAAATTACTAATGAGCAGGTGCGTCAAAATTTCATTTCAGAGATACAAAATATTTATGCAACCGAAAATCCTGAAATAGACAAGAATATCAAATATGTATGGGTTTTATCGGCAAGACATTCTTATAATAAAATGCCAATTATTTCACATGCTCAAAATATCGGAGCTGTAGATAAAGAAGACGGCTATAATAGAATGAAGCTCGGCATTGATATTGCAAGAGAAGTAGCCGCTAAAAAACTTGGTAAGCAAGTATCTAATCTAAGCAATGAAGAGTTAAGAAAATACGGACCGATAATTTTATTTAACGACGGAGCGGAAGGTAATAATTTATTACAAGAAGATCTAGACAAAAATGAGATTAAGGATTATCCAAAAGAAAACTTCTATATTTTTGCTCTACCGGAAAATCAAGCCAATACCAGAGGACAATTTAAAACTCTGTATAAAGAACATGAAGACGGCAATATTGATCTAAATAATGCTGAAATTGTTATTGTTACCCACGCCTATCACTTCCCGCGAGTGCAACGATATTTTGATGACAAGCCGAATTTTGATTTTTTCTATAATCACAATACTAAGCCTATAATTTTCTTAGTCGACAGAAAATTCGAAACCGTAGGAGTAGATAATGAGCTAAAACAAGAATTATCAAAACTACCGAGTTATATAGAAAAAGGCTTTGTTTCAGAGAAATTAAATTAACAATATTATTAGTGATAGGGATAAGGAAATCTTACTTTCATATCACCTATCATTTCAACCTCATATTTTTCCGAGTCAGGCGGTTCATATAATCATTTCTCATGTTCATCTTCTTTTTTTTCTTTAATAGACTCTGACATAGATCCTTAGGACTAAATTATCATTAAAAAGTTTACGTCATCACGAGTAAATTGCGGTGTTGTTACATGGCTCCAGATGTCATACTGTGGCTTGGGAACTAGATCCAGAAAAAATATTTAATAAAATAAACATATAAAAAACTAAATTTTTTATATGTTTTACTGGATCCCGTGAATAAATCGGCTTTGTTGCATGGCTCATTTGTACCTCTGTCATCCCGTGATTTATTCGGCGTTGTTGCATGGCTCGGAAGAATTAGAAGAATTAGAAGAGAGTAAAAAAAGAGTTATTGTAAGGAAGGAAAGAAAGAAAAAAAAAGTGT
>DYDX01000074.1 GCA_020404425.1 Rickettsia endosymbiont of Pyrocoelia pectoralis | reverse complement strand
CTTTCTTCAGGTTTAATTTCTTTGTCATAAAACTCCTTTATGTAAATTTTTAAAATATAGATAAGTTGCAAATTTAACTATTTGCAACTCCTTTTTTTATATACTTACAACTTACACAGACTTTATGACATACTCAAATTTTAAAGCTTAACTGCTTATAATTTAAGTAATTAAATGTTTTGATATTTTTAACTGGATCCCCGTTTTCACGGGGATGACATAGAACTGGTTTCTCGATCTACGCAACAACACCTCAAGTGGCTTACCTAGCTTTTCATATTCTGATATTTTATGCTTGAAAAATTGCCTCTCTTCTTCTTTCGCTTTCGGATGAATTAAGCTTTTTTTTATACGTTATATTCAAACGCTTTAGAGCATAATATATTCCATTCCTACTTACCTCTAACCGCTCAGCCCTTTCATAATTGTAACTATCGGGATATTTCTTTATATCTTCTTTAAGCTTTTCCATATCTATTTTTGTTGCAGGTTTATTCCTGCCACTCTTAGGTACTGGATTTTTTCCATTTTAACATTGTCGTCTTACTTATTCCAAAAAATTTTCTCACTGCTTCATAGCACAGCTCCCTCTCTTTCTTTATAGATAGTACTTGCTTTCTAAAATCTATACTCTATGTCATAATTCCTTCATCATAACACTTTTACCTAGGCTTGGCTATAAGTATATACCCTTTAATATAGATAAATAAATATCCTTGACAAGGGTGTTTATTATGATATTAATTAATTTTTTTATAAAAAGGTTCTTGGATTATGACAGAATTAGTACAGAATAACATAATAAATCAAAAATTATTAAACACTCTGACAACACAAGAATATAGCAAAGGTAACTCTCCATTTTGCTCTCGACAATTATGTTATTTTATTCGTTCCGATAATTATAAAAGGATAAATTGTATAAACTTCGCAACCCCTGGTATAGATAATGCAAGGCACCATATAATTGATGCTGCTACTTTTTTAAAACCTGTATGGAACCAATTTAAAATATTTTTGTCTATAATTAAAAACGAATATGAAAATGAAGATGGAACTAGAATATGAAAATGAAGATGGAACTAAAGGAGCTGTGGTGCGTGTGAGTGATACACATATACGTTACGTAGGTAATACATATATGATACCTTACACAGCACCAGTAATAGAAGCTTTTAGTAACTATCTAACTGCAGCAAGAGAGCGGGGAAGCAAAGACGGTGATGAGATTGCATCTGTAATATGGAACCCTGGAATTTTAGTTTTAGGTCCTAAAAATAGACCTCATACCGATCCTGAAACAAAAAAGAAAAATAGGATTAGCACAGATTTTGATAATATTTTTAAAGTATCTGAGGATGTTAATGAATTTCAGCATTTTGATGATTCACAAAAAGGATATCTAGAATTAGATATTTTAAAAAACTTACAAACAAGTAACGATGAAAATGCTAGGGTTACTCTAGCTCTTATACGAAAAGCTTTAAAAGATATTAATCATATAATTAGCATTAATTATACGAATGACACTCAATTTATTACAGAGAGTACAAATATTTTTATATCTTTTTGGAGTAATTGGTTAAATTTATTACACAATGGGTATTTGGTTTATTTGTGGTCAGCCTCAACACACAAAAATGGTACTTCTTATTCTCCTACTCATTATTGTTTCAACCTTTCAAGGAACGTAAAAATAAATGAACAAAATAAAACCAATATATTGAAAGATTACTCCAAATAAATGTGGACAAAGCAAACTATATGTATTTAAGGCAATAATAAAATTAGAATACCTATCTACTAATTTCGTCTGTGTTTACCTATAAATTGATATTTGTATATTAAGCTATATTATTACCTATAGAATTTTTTTTCTTCCTTGCTTCGTCAAAATTTTCAATTTTTCCTCGCAATGACGGATGGAAATAATCCACGAAATAACGCTATTGCGGGGATGGCATAATTCAACTGCTTTAACTATACACTCCAAAGTAAAATGAAAACTAGATAGACGAAGATCAACTTGGAAAAGAGTAATCGGTCTGTAAGCCGAGGAGCGGAGCGTACTATAGTACGTGAGCATCTGAAGGTTTACAAAGACGACGTAGCCAATTTTTCAAGTTGATCGAGTATATATATTATTCAAACGGCTCCTGTTCTATATCTTTATTAATATAAGTTTCTATACTATCATTAATTTTTTGTTTACTAGCTTTTATTTTTTTATTCCGATTAACTAAATAATAAGTTTCAAACAGGTAGGCAGCAAATGCTAGTAATCTACTTTCATATTTTGTTAGTTCAACTAATCTTATATCCGAATGATATCTTTCATAAGTTGTAACAATAATCAACTTTGCGGCAATTAAAGTAGCAAGTATACTCCGAATAAACGAAGAGTAGGTAGACGAAGCTCAATTTGGAAAAGAGCATGGAGTCTGTAGACCAAGGAACGGAACGTATATTAATAGGTGAGTACCGAAGGGCTACAAAGACGACATAGCCAATTTTTCAAATTCAGCGAGTATACTATCCACATTATTATATTTTCAACAATATTAAGCGTATCTTCATCTATTATAACCATAACAGGTTTACTAGATTCCTTGATTACTTCCTGAATTAGCATCACAAAAGCTTTGTAATCATAAGAATTCTGAGCTTTGATAATTTTTATTAAGGTAAGGTTTGATTTGGTGCAGCTTATCCTTGTATCTTGGCAGGTTTTTTCGGTTTTTGCGTCATAAGGTGGGAGTAGGAAAAGTATCGCTTTAAGAGTAGAATGAATTTGATTGGTCATATTTATATCCCCAATTTGATTAAATTTAAGTTGATCAAATTTAACCATCGAAGATATAAAACTTTGGTGGTCGGGGCGTTAGAAACACCGTTAGAGAAACAGCCGTGGTAACCTTTAGGTTATACCTTGAACATAGCTACCACTACCCCGGCCTTGATAAAGTCGAGGAACGCATTTTTTTGGAAAATGTAACCATCTCTAATAGAGTTTTCTAAGCCCCAAAATAGCATTGCTGCTATTTCAATTAAAATTTATACTTAACTCCCTTAAAAAGTCAATTAATACTTAAGTTTTATTCTTGGCATTATTTGGAAATCCTTCAATTGTCACCTAGTTGCTTGCTAACTAGGTCCAGAAAAAAATTAATAAAATAAACATATAAAAAACTAAATTTTTTATATGTTTTACTGGATCCCATGAATAAATAATGGGATGACAGGGGTGGAACTGATACACGCAATAACAGCAATTACGTTTTGCTTTCTTTACATTTTGATGGTTTTATGGTATAGTATAGCTAAAAAATAAGCTTAGAAATATGGCAATATTACCGATAGTTACTGCACCGGACGAAAGGCTCAAAAAGAAATCACAACCGGTTTTAGAGGTGAATGATCAAATACGAAAATTCATGGAGGATATGGTTGAGACTATGTATCATGAAGAGGGAGGCGGGCTTGCTGCCGTGCAGGTCGGAGTACTAAAGCGTATTTTTGTAATCGATATAAAAGATCACGATCCGATTGAAAGACCGGAAAACTTTTATCCTTTATATATAGTAAATCCTGAAATAATAGAAAAATCCGAAGAGCTTGTTATAGCTAATGAGGGGTGCATTTCTCTGCCGGAACAGCGTTTTGAAGTAGCAAGAGCCGAATCTATAAAAATTAGCTATTTAGATTATCACGGTAAACCGCAGGAACTGGAAGCAAATGACTGGCTTGCAAGAGTAATCCAGCATGAATATGATCATATAGACGGTAAGCTAATGATTGATTACCTAAGTAGCGTAAAACGTGATGTGGCTCTTCGTAAGCTCAAGAAACTTAAAAAAGATATAGTGTGAAAATAATCTTCATGGGAACACCTGAGTTTGCCGTTCCTGCACTTACGAAACTTATAAACTCTTGTCACGAAATCACGGCTGTTTTTACCCAAAAACCTAAAGCTAAGGGGAGGGGGCTAAATGAATCTCAATCTCCCGTGCATAGCCTAGCTTTAGAGCATCAAATTCCCGTCTATACTCCTACTACTCTTAGAAATGAAGAAGCAGCAAATTTAATTAATGATATTGATGCCGATATAATAGTCGTGATTGCATATGGCTTTATCATCCCGCAAAATATTTTAGATGCTAAAAAATACGGTTGCCTTAATATTCATCCGTCCGATTTGCCTCGTCATAGAGGAGCAGCCCCGCTGCAACGTACTATTATAGAGGGTGATAAAGCAAGTAGCGTTTGTATTATGCAAATGGATGCCGGGCTTGATACGGGCAATATATTGATGAAAGAGGATTTTGATTTAGAAGACGGGATTACTTTGCAAAGATTACATGATAAATGTGCAAATCTTGGGGCAGAGTTATTAATCAAGACGCTTGCAAATATTGACAATATAGTACCGACACCGCAATCTGAGGAAGGCGTTACTTATGCTCATAAGCTAACGAAAGAAGAGGGAAGAATTAATTGGCATGATACTGCTTATGCTATTTATTGTAAAATAAAAGGAATGAATCCGTGGCCCGGCGTATATTTTAAGTATAATGATAAAATGATTAAAATTCTTGAGGCAGATTATCTAGATCAACCGCACGATTTTATGTCCGGAACAATTATTAATAAAAATTTAGAAATAGCTTGCGGAAAAGGGATCTTGCGTGTTAAAGTTTTGCAGCAAGAAAGTAAGCGGGCTTTAAGTACCGCAGAATTCTTGCGTGGTATGAATGTTTTAACAGAAGGAGTAGTATTAAATTAATGAAACTATCTGATTTTGACTTTGATTTACCCGAAGAGTTAATTGCCCACAAGCCTGAGGATAAAAGAGATCATTCAAACCTATTAATAGCAGCCGAAGAAGTTCCCGTTAAAACTAAATTCTATAATATTATCGATTATCTAAAAGAGGGCGATTTACTGGTTTTTAATAATAGTAAGGTGATAAAGGCTAAGCTAAATTTAGGTGATAAAGTCACTATTAACCTCAACAAAAAAATATCGGATAATATTTGGTCGGCTTTTGCCAAACCTGCCCGTAAGCTTAAAATACAAGATGAGTTTTATTTTGATAATCATAAAGTAATTATCGATGAAAAGCTTGAGATGGGGGAAATCAGAGTAAAGTTTGAGCTTGCTAATATTTCGGTATTTGAATTTTTGGATAAATACGGTGAAATGCCGCTACCGCTTTATATTAAAAGACCATTTAAACGTCATTGCGAGGAACAAAGTGACGAAGCAATCTCGTCAAACATCCTGAGATTGCCGCGTCGATGCTATGCATCTCCTCGCAATGACGATAAATTCGACAATGAGCGTTATCAAACGGTTTATAGCCGTATTGAAGGTTCGGTAGCAGCACCGACTGCCGGCTTACATTTTACTAATGATATATTTGATAAGCTTAAAGCTAAAGGCGTGCAAACGGCATTTGTAACCTTGCATGTAGGGGCAGGAACTTTCTTGCCGGTTAAAACCGAAAATATTAATGAGCATAAAATGCATACGGAATATTGTTCTATCAATCCTGAAGTTGCAGAAGCCGTAAATAAGGCAAAGCAAGAAAGAAGGCGTGTTATAGCAGTAGGTACTACGACTCTTAGAACATTAGAAAGTTTTTGCAATAATGGCATCGTAAAAGCAAGTGATTTTGAAACAGATATTTTTATAACACCAGGCTTTAAATTTCAAATAGTAGATGTGCTACTTACTAATTTTCACTTCCCTAAATCTACTTTATTTATGCTAATATGTGCTTTTGCAGGTTTTAAAGAGATGCATAAACTATATGAATATGCTATAAAAGAAAGAATGCATTTTTTTAGCTATGGCGATGCAACCTTGTTATATAGGAAAGAGTAATATCCGTGATGTCATTCCTGCATGAGGCTTGTTTGCGTGGCTTAGAAAAGCGTTCGGTGTCATACCGTGGCTTGACCACGGTATCCAGAAAAAATATTTAATACAATAAACATATAAAAAACTAAATTTTTTATATGTTTTCCTGGATCCCGTGAATAAATCACGGGATGACAGTGGTAAAATTGATCTACGCAGGGCAAGCCTTTTGTAGGAATGATGCCGGTAACAAATCTTCATTTTACTTCGGATTATATACTAAAGTGACAATAACATTAGACGAAAAACAAACTGCTTTATTAGAAGAATTAAAGCAAATATCGGTAGAGCTTAATAAGCATAGAAGCTTATTGAAGTTCTTTAGTAAGAGAAATTTTAAAAGCGGAATTTACTTATTCGGTCCTGTCGGTAGCGGTAAAACTATGCTGATGAATTCTTTTTTTGAAAGTGTAAATGTGCCGAAAATCATATTACATTACCAAAATTTTATGCAGGAAGTACATACCGAAATGCATAAATTACAAAGCAACAATACCAATGATATCATCCCTAAAATTGCCAAACAATATGCCGGTAAAGTAAAAGTACTAGGCATAGATGAGTTCGAGATAAAAGACATCACCGATGCGATGATAATCGGCAGGTTGTTTGATGAGCTAATAAAGCAAAATATTTTTATTTTCATAACTTCTAATACAATACCCGATAATTTATATAAAGACGGGCTTCAGCGAGAATCTTTTTTACCGTTTATCAAAAAAATAAATAACGAATTTTATATTAGATGCCTAGATAATCATCACGATTATAGATTTGATAAGGCTTTACATGTGAAAGGCGAGAGGATTCTTTATCCTTTAAATTCAAATAATCAAAATAAAATTAAAGAAATTATCACGGATATTAGCGATAATAATTTTTCTGCCGGAAATATTAAAGTTTTAGGTAGAGAGATATCATTTCAAAAAATTCATAGAAAGATATTAATAACCGATTATAACGAGTTATTTTTGCGTAATCTCAGCTATATCGATTATGTTAATATCTGCCAATATTTTAACGTTATTATAGTTCGGGATATTCAAATTATTCCGCCTGAAGATACAAATACAGCTGTGAGATTTATTAATTTTGTAGATAATGCTTATTTCTATAAAATTTTGTTATTTATGAGTCTTTCCACAAATCCAAACAAAATATATCAAGGTCCGGCTAGGGCAAACGAATTCAAACGCACTATTTCAAGATTAAACGAAATGAATAGTGAATCTTACTTATTAAATAGTGATTTAAAGAACTTACAGTAGTTTGGAATATCTTGACTATTATAACATGGGTGTTATAATAGTCATGACCAAATTAACATACTCGTTATAATAGTCATAGCAAATATATGAAAAGAGTTTATGAATCTATAATAAAAAATCACTTGCAAGAAAATAAGCAAATGGTTTTTGTGGAAGGAGCACGTCAAGTCGGTAAGACAACGCTTGCTAAACAAGTAAAGAGTAAAAATTATTATTTAAACTGGGATGAAGAAGAAGCTCGTCTTATGATTCTTAAGGGAACAAAGGATTTAGCCAGTTTTTTAGGTTTATATATTCCGGATCAAGAAAAACCTATGGTTATTTTTGATGAGTTACATAAATTTTCAAAGTGGCAAACTTTTTTAAAGGGATTTTATGATGTTTACGGTGAGCAAACTCATATTATAGTTACCGGTAGTTCAAAACTTGGAGTATATAAAAAAGGCGGTGATAGTATGATGGGTAGATATTTCCCCTATCGTATGCATCCCTTGACGGTAGCCGAAGTAATAGAAAATTTTAGTAGTGTAACCAAGGAAATAAATTTGCCGAAAGAAATATCGCAAGAGCAACTTGAATCCTTATTTAAGTTTGGCGGTTTTCCTGATCCATATCTTAAAGGATCGTTTGCATTTTGGCATAAATGGAAGAAAACTAAAAATACTCAACTTTTTAAAGAAGATATTAGAGAGTTAACTCAAATCCAAGAATTATCTCAAATGGAAATTTTGGGAAGCTTTTTGACCTTTTCTATAGGCGGGTTAGCGTCTTATAGTTCTCTCGCAAATAAAATTAAAGTATCAGTTCCGACTATTACAAGATGGTTTGACTCTTTTGAGTCATTTTTTTATAGTTATCGTATTTATCCGTGGTCAAATAATATTCCACGCAGTTTAATAAAAGAACCTAAAATCTATTTGTGGGATTGGTCTCTTATAGAAGATAAAGGAGCAAAATATGAGAATTTTATTGCAAGTCATTTATTAAAATTTTGTCATTTTTGGAGTGATTTAGGATTTGGCGAGTATGACTTATATTTTGTTAGAGATAAACAAAAAAAAGAAGTAGATTTTTTAGTAGTAAAAGATAAAAAACCTTGGATTTTAATAGAAGCTAAAACCTCTTTAAACCAAGAATTAAATCCAAATTTAAAATATTTTCAAGAAATTTTGAGTTGTCCTTTTGCTTTTCAAGTAGTACTTGATATGGAATATAGAGAAATTGATTGCTTCAGTTATAATCATCCTGTAATCGTGCCGGCAAAAACTTTCTTGTCACAATTAATTTAAGCTCTATATACTCCTAATACATGAAGAGTTGGTATACGAAGCTCAATTTGGAAAAGAGCAAGGAGTCTGCACGCCGAGGAGCGGAGCGTACTATAGTACGTGAGCATCCGAAGGATTACAAAGACGACGTAGCCAATTTTTCAAATTCAGCGAGTATTAAATCAAGAAAATACGGGCAAGGCTCAAGAAAGTCAGGAAGCCTAAAGCATCGGTAACGGTTGTTAGAAAAACGCCTGAAGCTGCTGCGGGGTCGATATCGAAATAATGAAGTATTATCGGAATAGCCGAACCGAACAAGCCAGCTGCCAGAAAATTTAAGATCACTGCAACGGCAAAAATCACGCTAAGATTTAAATCGAATAACATCACGAAGCTTAACCCCGCCCCGATAATCGCAAGTACGAAGCCGTTAAAACCGGATACGGCTATCTCCTTTAAGATTACTTTGTTTACGTTATTATAATGGATATCTTTATTTGCTAAGGCTCTAACCGTAACGGTCATAGCTTGCGTTCCAGCATTTCCTCCCATCGAAGCTACGATAGGCATAGTTGCCGCAAGCGTTACAAGCTTTGCGATAGTGTCGCTAAAATGGTTGATGATTAGAGAAGTCATACAGGCAGTAATGAGGTTAACAAACAGCCAAGGAAAACGGTGTTTAACAGTATAAAATAAATTAAAGAAAGTATCTTGGGTATGCACCCCGCTAAATGATAATATGTCTTTTTCGGCTTGTTCTTCGATAATATAGATTATGTTATCGATAGATACGCTACCGACTAGCTTACCGCTTTTATTTACTACCGGTACGATAGTTAAGGCATATTGTTTAAAAATAAAGCTTAATTCACTTAGGTCGGTAAAGGCATCGGCTAGCTTAAAATCTTTGCTCATCAAATCTTTTATTAATTCGTTTTTCCCGTGCTTAATTAAAGTGCTAAGAGAAATGATGCCGATGGGGCGTAGTTTATTATCCGTTACGATAGCTGCGTAAAATTCGTTTTTAACGTTTTTGATAAATTTTAGCGATTCTTCTACCGTCCAATTTTCTTGCAGATTAATAAAGTCCCGCTCTATTACTCTACCGACGGTATTTTCAGGGTACGTACAGCCTATGGCAATTTGATGTCTTTTCTCTTTGGTAAGATTGCTTAAAATTAAATCTTTTATATCGTTATCTAAATCGATTACTACTTCAATAGCATCTTCAATATCTAAATTATCAATTAATTCGGCAGATTTCTTTACTCCAAGCGTCTCTATTATTAAAGGTTTGCTATAAGCGTTAAGGGATACTAAGGTTTCGGGTTTGATATTATCTTGTAGAAGAGGGATAATGATTTTATAGGTTTTATTGTTCAGACTATCAAGAAAGTCAGCCAAATCAGCATAATGAAGCTCTGACAGCCTGCTCGCTGCCATCTCATAATTATGGTCTTCCAATAAATCATTGATCTGATCAAAAATCTCGGCAAATTTATCATGATGATCAGGTAATATGCTTTTGAACATATTGAAATTAGGCATAATCCCTTACCTAATGGTCCGCTTACTGTAGTACCATACGTTTTTTAAAAAGTCCTCGATGTCATCCCGTTGATCGCAGGGATCCATGCTAAAAAATCTTTAATTTTAAAGATTTTTTATTAGATAATTTTTTTCAGATAAAGCTTTATCTAACTGGATTCCCGCTTCCGCGGGAATGACATAAAGTGAAAATCGTAGGGTACTATACGCTTACGGACCTATTTAATTTTTAGTCGAATTTATGTACAGTGCCATAGAATTTATGGTGCGGTCGAGAAGATTTGAACTTCCAATCTTTTTACAGAACAGCACCCTCAATGCTGCGCGTCTACCAATTTCGCCACGACCGCTTATAAGTTTATTCTATAGCAGATTATTACTATAACATCAATAGGTTTGTCACCTTGTCATGCCGTGACTTGATCACGGCATCCATAAAAATTAAAAACAATATACGATGCGAGTTGTATTTCTGGACCCCGTGTCAAGCCACGGGGTGACAATATTGTACCCAATTAGTTACGACAAACTCAACACAAAACTAGGCATAACTGATTCTTTAATAGCGGCTTCTCTTAAGTTACGTAACTTTTCCTCGATGTTTTCAAAATTAGCATGATACTCTCTCGAATTTCCGGTTAATACTAAAGCTGAATCTATGCCGAGCCAATTAGCCGCAAGTATATCGGTATAAAAAGTATCGCCAATCATTAAAATACGGTTTTTAGGAATATTATGGCATTCTTTTAAAATTTTACTATATATTTCTTTATAAGGTTTGCCGCTATAAATTACTTTTCCGCCTAGTTGTTTTATTTTTTCGTCATAATATCCGCTGCAATATCTATAAACGCCGTGCTGGTTTATACCAAGATCAGGGTTGGCACAAATGGTAATCATTTTGCGGTCTACAACGGTTTTGAATAATTCGTCAAACTCGTTTAAGTCTAAATTCTCGTTTTCGTCACGATAAATAGTCATCAAGAAAATATTTGCCTCATTTACATTATCGCTAATAGGGCATTGTATTCCGTTTACTATATCGTTTTCTAAATGACCTAAATGGTATATTACGGGTTTGTTAATATCGAAAAGCTCTTTACTTTCTAATATCATCTGCACGGCTACTTCACCTGAGCTAAAAATCATATCCGATTGTACGTTTACCCCCCAAGATTTAATGATTTGATACAAAGAAAAAATATTTCGTGGAGCATTGGTAACAAAATATACTTTTTTCTGTTCAATGATCTTATTAATATTTTGTACTACGTTAGGGTAAGTATGTCCGCCTTCGATTATCACGCCCCAAAGATCAAACAAAAATACGTCGTAATCGTTCATTATTTCAGAGATATTTTTTAAATTTAATGTATTCATGTTATTTCATTATATATTACAAATAAAACGAGTATATAAACTTTACTATTCTGGTAAGTTACGTTATAGTTAGTTTTATTGTTTCTAGCAACAAAGTATATGAGATTATGTCAGAAATTGAAGAAAAATTAAATGAATCATCATATGGTGCTGATTCCATCAAAGTTTTAAAGGGTCTTGAGGCCGTCAAAAAAAGACCTGGGATGTATATCGGGGACGTTGGGGACGGTTCAGGTTTACATCACATGATTTATGAGGTGGTGGACAACGCTATTGATGAGTCGCTTGCCGGTTATTGCGATTTAGTGCGGGTGGTTCTGAATAAAAACGGTTCGGTAACCGTGTCTGATAACGGTCGAGGTATACCTGTAGATATCCATGAAGAAGAGGGTATATCGGCAGCCGAAGTAATCATGACGCAATTACATGCCGGCGGTAAGTTCGATCAGAATTCTTATAAGGTTTCCGGTGGTTTGCACGGGGTAGGGGTATCGGTAGTAAATGCTTTATCCGATTGGCTTGAGCTGCGTATTTGGCGTAATAACAAGGAATATTTAATTAGATTTAATAACGGAATAACGGAAGCTCCGCTTGCACTCGTTAAAGAAAATGTTGATAAGAAAGGTACGGAAGTTACTTTTTTCCCGTCTGTAGAAACATTTACTAATATAGAATTTGATTTTGGCACTATAGAACATCGCCTTAGAGAACTTGCTTTTTTAAATTCGGGCGTCAAAATTTTATTAGTAGATAATAGATTTGAAGAAGCTAAAGAAGTAGAGTTTCACTATACTGGTGGTATTGAGGCTTATGTAAAATATATCGATCGCTCTAAACATGCCGTGCATTCTTGTATAGTCGTTAATTCCGATAACCCTGATTCTGGTATAACTCTTGAGCTTGCATTGCACTGGAATGATTCATATCATGAAAATATTTTATGCTTTACCAATAATATTAGGCAGCGTGACGGCGGTACTCACCTTAGTGCTTTTAAATCAGCTATAACTAGGGTTATGACTGCTTATTTTGAAAGTACCGGTCTTAATAAAAAAGCTAAAAACGCCTTTAGCGGTGAGGATACCAGAGAGGGAATATGTTGCGTACTTTCCGTTAAAGTTCCCGATCCTAAATTTTCCTCCCAAACGAAAGATAAGCTAGTAAGCTCTGAAGTTCGCCCCGTCGTTGAAAATGCCGTTTATACTAAGGTGCTTGAGTGGTTTGAAGAGCATCCGAGCGAGGCAAAGCTAATCGTAAATAAGATTATGGAAGCGGCAAATGCTCGTGAAGCTGCTAGAAAAGCACGTGAGTTAACTAGAAGAAAATCAGCCTTAGAAGTATCGAATTTGCCGGGTAAGCTTGCAGATTGTCATGCGAAAGATCCGGCAATTTCAGAGCTGTTTATAGTAGAGGGAGACTCGGCGGGCGGTACGGCAAAGCAGGGTAGGGATAGTAAAATTCAGGCTATATTACCTTTGCGTGGTAAAATCTTGAATGTTGAGCGTGCAAGATTTGATAAAATGCTTGGCTCGGATCAGATCGGTACGTTAATTACGGCTCTTGGAATTAGCGTCGAGCGGGAGTTTTCGCTTGAAAAGCTTAGATATCATAAAATTATTATTATGACCGATGCCGATGTTGACGGTTCACACATCAGGACATTGCTGCTAACGTTTTTTTACCGTCACATGCCGGAGCTGATAAATAAAGGATATTTATATATAGCTCAGCCGCCTCTTTATAAGGTCAAAAAAGGTGCAAGTGAGCTTTATCTTAAGAACGAGCAGGCACTACAAGATTATTTAGTGAAATCTACCGTTAATGATGCAACGCTAGTTTTAGACGATAAAGAGCAGTTAACGGGGAATGAGTTAGAAGAAGTAGTCGGTAAAACAGTAAAGTTTAATAGCTTACTTGATCATGCTAGCAAAAAGTTTAATCGCTCAATTACGGAAGTATTGGCTATTAATAACTTACTTGATAATAATCAACTATTTGAAAATGAAAGTGAGTTAAGGCTAAAAAAAGCTTTAGAAATTTTAAATAGCATAGAACAATCGCCCGATAAGACTGAGTGGGAAGCTTTAAAACACGAAAATAGAATAGAATTTTTCCGTTTTAGTAGAGGCTTAAAAGAAAGTAAAAATCTATTAAAAGAACAGTTGGAATCTTTTGAGTTTGTGCAAATATCAAAACTTGCTGCAACAATTTCAGATATATTTAAAAGAAGAATAAGATTGGTAGTTAAGAATCAAGAATTTGAGATTTTAATCCCGTCGCAGCTGTTAAATATTATTATGGAATGCGGTAAAAAAGGTATAAGCATACAGCGTTTCAAAGGTCTTGGTGAAATGAACTCCGATCAGTTGTGGGAAACAACCCTTGACCCTGAGGTTAGGACTTTATTGCAGGTAAAAATTGCCGAAGCCGATGAAGCCGAGATTATTTTCTCCACGCTAATGGGGGACGTAGTCGAACCTCGTAGGTTATTCATACAGGAGAATGCTTTAAACGTCGTGAATTTGGATGTTTGATACAGCGTCATTGGTCGTCATTGCGAGAAGAAACTGCAAGTTTCGACGAAGCAATCCAGTAAAAAATGCATAGCATTTTTTTATTATTTTTCTGGATTGCCACGTCGCTTCGCTCCTCGCAATGACGTAAAAATTATTATAAAAATTTATGCAAAAATTAATTATATATGGTGGGAAGCCTCTAAAAGGAAGTATTAATATTAGCGGTGCTAAAAATGCAGTACTTCCTATTATGGCAGCTTCGATCCTTACCGATAAACTACATATTACAAACGTACCCAAACTAACCGACGTTAGTACCATGAAAAGTCTGCTTAGAAGTCATGGAGCAGAAATCGAAGAAATAGAACATGAGGACGAATTTGAGTTTACTATTAATGCTGCAAATATAAATAATTTTACTGCTGATTATGAAATAGTTCGTAAAATGAGAGCTTCTATTTGGGTGCTTGGTCCTTTACTTAGCCGCTATGGTAGAGCAAAAGTATCGCTGCCCGGAGGGTGTGCTATCGGTGCAAGGCAAGTAGATTTGCACATAGCGGTATTAAAAGCTATGGGAGCAAAGATAGAGGTTGAAGATGGCTATATTCATGCATCATGCGAAGGTCGTTTAAAAGGTACGCATTTTATTTTTGATAAGATTTCCGTCGGTGCTACTATTAATGCAATTCTTGCCGCAGTTTTAGCCGAAGGTGAAACTATATTATTTAATTGCGGGCGTGAGCCTGAAATAGTTGATTTATGTAATTGCCTTAACAAAATGGGAGCTGAAATTTCCGGTATCGGTACTAGTGAAATAAAAATAAACGGTAAAGATTCTTTAAATAAAGCAAGTTATAAAATATTGCCTGATCGGATTGAGGCAGGTACTTATATGTTTGCCGCAGCTATTACTAAAGGTGATGTAGATATTTGCGGTATTGATTACCATACTATAGAAAATATTGCGTTGAAGCTCCTTGAAACCGGCGTAAAAGTCGTGCCGATTGATAACGGTGTGAGGGTAACTTATGTTGATTGTCTAAACTCCGTAGATCTGGAAACCAATCCGTATCCGGGATTTGCTACGGATTTACAAGCACAATTTATGAGCTTGATGACGCTAAGTAGTGGCGTCTCAATGATTACCGAAAATATTTTTGAGAATCGTTTTATGCATGTTCCGGAGTTATGTAGGATGGGTGCAGATATAACAGTAAGAGGTAATCAAGCGATCGTCCGAGGGGTTGAAAGTTTAAAAGGTGCCGAAGTTATGGCAAGTGACCTTAGAGCTTCGGTATCGCTGATTTTAGCAGGGCTGAGTACTAACAGCAAAACGGTGCTACATAGGATATATCATTTAGATCGTGGCTTCCAAAATTTAGAAAAAAAATTAAGTAATTGTGGTGCAGATATAAAAAGAGTATAATATACTCGTTGAACTTGAAAAATTGGCTACGTCGTCTTTGTAAGACCTCGGGTGCTCACGTACTTATAGTACGCTCCGCTCCTCGGCTTACAGACTCCTTGCTCTTTTCCAAGTTGAACTTCGTATACTCGTTTCTTATATGTTCGTAGTATATTATTTTAAAGGAGAGAATTATGGCAAGAATTACAGCAGAAGATTGTAATAAGATTATACCGGATAGGTTTCAGCTTGTTGTTTATGCAACTAGATATGCTAAATTATTAAATTACAAGGTAGAACCTCAGCAAGGTAAAGAAAAACGAGATAAACCTCCTGTTATTGCACTGCGTAGAATCGCTGCAGGTAAGGTATCGGTAGATCAATTAGAGCAAGATTTACTTAATAGTTTGCGTACAAGGAGCAGAATAGAACCTATCGTAAATGAAAATGAGTCAGAGGATTTAGAAGAAAAATTCGAGTATCTACCTGAAGTATATATTGGGGAAGATTATTCTGATCTAGACGATCAAGGTTTCACCGATGAGAGTGGTGAAGATTTTGAAGATAAATAAATGATTATCGGTATCGGTACCGATATAGTACAGATTCCTAGAATTGAAAAAATATTAGAACTATATCCGAAGTGTTTTGCTGAAAGAGTTTTAGCTAGTCAAGAATTACAAAACTTTGTTTTGCTAAGTAAAGATAAGCAGGCTCTTTTTTTGGCAAAACGTTTTGCAGCTAAAGAAGCAGTTGGCAAAGCTTTCGGTGTCGGTATAGGTCAAGGTATCAATTTAAAAGATATTGCAGTACTAAATGACGAGCTAGGTAAGCCCATAATCCAAATTAGTTCAAGTTATACCCAAAAACTTTCTCCTTTTAACATTCATCTCTCGCTTTCCGATGACTATCCTATTTGTATAGCGTTTGTAGTGGTTGAGAAAAACTAGATTTCTTGGATAATCTCTTCTACAGTCAAAGTAGTTGTAGGTAACTCACGCTCTCTTATGTATGCTTATCTTTGGTTAAGGTTTTACAGTAATCTAATATATCATTACGGCGTTTTAAAATAGCTTTTAGATATGCATCAGTTAAAAAATCACTATTTTTTGCTTCAATAAATATTCTTCTTAAAGCCTGTATATTAAGCTTTTTTAAAGCTACTATAGTTTTTGCAGGACAAATCTCAGGTATTGCCTTTATAAAATCTTTATCAAAAGCATGATATTGCTGCCATAAACTATTTTGATAAATTATATATTTAAGTGAACTATTATAAGATTTAAAGTTTTTATAAAAACTTTCCGGTAATTTATCTTTAAAAAGTTTTCTTAAATTTTCTTCGTTAGGTTTCTCAATTACTATTGCTTGGTCAAAGGGAAAAGGCTTATGCCAGTCATTAGTATTAAGTTTTTCACTGTATAATACTCGAACGAAAGGTAACTCGCCTATTTTAACATGCTGATGATTACGAATTCCAGCGTTATCAATCGCTATGAAATAATCTTTTTCTTGATCGGTAGTAAATAATAAATTATGAGGACCAGAATCCCATTGCCCAAAAACATAATAAAAAATTCTTAAATTTGCTTGATCTTCAGCAGATACGCAAGTAAGGGCTTTTGTATATTCCCCTTTTTTTAATAGGTCAATTGAACTATCTATATAAAGCTGTAATGATCCAAATTTACCGTTAATTTTACGTACTACCGTTGGTGGAATATAGGGAAAACCAAGGATTTGTGAAGCATTATAAGCTGCTGCCTCTGCATACGCATCGCCTAAATCATCGAAAGGAACAGTTTTAAAAATTGCTTTAATATTATTATTAAAAGTAATTAAAAAAACTTCACCATCAAATTCACTTATCTTATTGTTTTTAGATAAGATTTCTTTCATTGATTCTATTTTATCAACTTTAGAGAATTTTAGCGTATTTATAATTGTAGGGTTGTCCCATAAAGTAGGATTTCCATAACTGATGAAAGGTAAAAAGATTAAGTAAAGTATTATCAAATATTTTTTAGTCATGTAAAGAGATCTTAAATGCTTTTACCGTATTTTTTAGTAAGAAAGCTATAGTCATAGGACCAATGCCGCCGGGGACGGGAGTAATATATTTTACTTTGGATTTGACATTTTCAAAATCAACATCACCAACAATTTTATTGGCAATTCTATTGATCCCTACATCAATTACTAATGCTTTTGGACTAAAATATTCGGAAGTTAGTTTTAGAGGTGAGCCGATCGCCGCAACAACGATATCGGCTTTAGAAGTAATAGAGCTTAAGTTTTGTGATTTGGAATGACAAACCGTAACCGTGCAATCTTCCTTTAGGAGTAAACTGCTCAAAGGCTTGCCTACTATATTCGACCGACCGACGATTACGACATTTTTGCCGCTTAAATTCGGTTCATATTTCTTTATTACCTCAAGGCATCCAAGAGCGGTACAAGGCACAAAGCCTCCATTAATTCCGCTATGTAGGTAACCGACATTTAACGGATGAAAACCGTCAACATCTTTATCGGGTGATATTGCCGATAAAATTTTATCTTTATCTACGGAATTTGGTAACGGAAGCTGAACTATAATCCCTGAAATTTCTTGATTTAAATTTAATTCATCAATTTTTGTTATAAGATCATTTGTTGCTATCGCACTAGGTAAATTTACCAATAAAGTATCAATACCTACTTTGTTGGCATTTTTTATCTTATTTTTTATGTAAATAAGGCTTGCAGGATTATCTCCTACTAATATTATAGCTAGCTTTGGTACGACGTTAAACTTCTCTTTGAGTGTTTGAATCTCAATTTTTAAATCATTTAATATTTTATCCGCTATAGTTTTACCGTCTATTATATTATTCACTATGTATCTCTATAAATAATTGATATACGAAGATCAACTTCAAAAAGAGCAAGGAGTCTATAAGGCGAGGAGCGGAGCGTATACTTAATACGTGAGCACCGCAGAGCTTATAAGACGACGTAGCCAATTTTTGAAGTTCATCGAGTATACTTTGTGGTGGAGTACTCAAAATGTAGAGCCTTACCGTCAAATACTTTACCGTATGCGTGATGCAGGCTGCTTGCCGCTTCGGCAAAACCGGTCAGAATTAATTTAAGCTTACCTTGGTAATGAGCGATATCACCGATCGCATATATATCTGGGATATTAGTTTGGTAATGTATAGGATCAACTTCGATATGATGAAGTTTTACATCTAGCTCCCAATTAGCTAATGCTCCGAGTTCCTGCTTTAAGCCAAAAAACGGTAGCAATATATTAGCCTTTAACTCACGAGTATTATTTTGTAAATCCTTTACGCCAACTGTTTGCAATTCGCCGTTGCTTCCTTCTAACGAATCTAATTGATAGCCTATTACTAGCTCAATTTTACCGCTTTCTACTATTTCTTTTAACTGCCTTAAGCTTTCATTTGCCGCTCTAAATTTATCACGTCTATGAACTAAGTATATTTTATTGGCAATTTCAGAAAGAGAAATAGCCCAATCAACGGCAGAATCGCCGCCGCCTGCTATAACTATATCTTTACCTGCAAAGCTATTACGATTATTAACGAAATAAAAAACGGATTTATTCTCAAAATCTTCAATATTTGCAAGTGGGGGTTTATTAGGACCGAATGAGCCTGCTCCCGCTGCTATAATAATTACCTTGCTTCTGATAATCGTGTTTGTTAAGGTCGTAACTTCAAAAAATCCATTAGCTTTTTTTAGCTCTACAGCCTGCTGGTTTAAGTGATATACGGGGTTAAAAGGAGCAGCTTGTAACTCTAGCTGTTTTATTAATTCTGCTGCTGCGATTTTAGGATAAGCCGGTATATCGTAAATAGGCTTTTCGGGGTATAAGGTGATGCATTGCCCGCCTACGGCTTCTTGAGCGTCAATTACGTGGCATTTCATCCCTAGCATTCCTGCTTGAAAAACGGCGAATAACCCTACCGGTCCTGCCCCTATTATTAAAATATCGGTATTATGCATTGTAGTTATGTTTTAATTTTTAACAGGATTTTATTGGATATTAAGGAAATAATCAATTGTTATTGTTAAGTAGATATTGATTTGATATGCCCTAATTTAGCCCAGTTAAGAATTTTTTGATCCCTAGTAAGTAGAGTGGCTCCAAGGCATTTTGCTGTGGCGACAATAATCCTATCAGCCGGATCACCATGAAAATCATCTATAAGTGAAATACTTTCGGCAGCAATCTCAGGGGAAATATCTTTGACGGTTAATCCGTTAATATTAGTTATAGACTCTAAAAAATCTTTTGTAGGTTCATAGATATTAATACGCTTTTTGAATTTAAGCATAGCTATTTCCCATAAAGAGATAGAGCTTAAGAATAATTGAGAGTTTTCTTGAGCAGAATTAATTTTGTGCTTTATTTCTTCTGATAACTCTTCAGGTTGTAGTAATGACCATAATAAAACATGGGTGTCTAATACTAAATTATTATTAATGTTCTGCATCCCACGTTTCTTCTATTGGATTTAATATATCAGTTTTTATCTCAGCCTTATTTCTTAGCATACCAAATAATGAAGTTTTTTTAGTATTTATGGGTAATAGTTGTGCTACTTCCTTATCTCTTTTGGTAATTATAATAGAATTACCGTTTATTTGTAATTGTTCTATTATTTCAAGACAATGAGACTTGAATTGACTAATTGCTATTTTAGTAGTCATTTTGAATTCTGAAAAAATAAAAGTATTATTATATTATAATAGTCAAATTAAATAGTCAATTGCTATTGTCTTTGCAGTTTATAAATCAACTAATCTTTGTAAAATATGTAAAATACTTTGCAGTTCATAAGAAGTAGTTTGAGCAAGTCTTGGATGTATAATTCTAGTTATACTGATTGATCTGCAATGTTCTACTAGCTCATAACTTGTGACTTCTAAACTATTGCGAGCAGGCAATTTAAAATGAAGGCTACTAAATTCTAAGTGTGATTGACTACTAAGAGGGCAAATAAAAATCATAGGAGGAATAGAGTCTAATATTATTTGTGAGTTTAGAATTAGAACGGGGCGTATTTTTCCTATTTCATTTATTTTTGCAGGATCAAGTTTAGCTAAGTAAATACCGCCACGTGTTAATATTTCTTGTTGATCCACCATTTTTCTTTTGGTAATTCTGTGTTTAAAGTATCAGTAATTTGGATTGCCTCTTTAAGATATTCTTTAGATTTTTTCATAGCAGCAAAACTTTTTATGATACTATCATGTTCTAACCTAGATTGAGAATGATCTAGTTCATGTATAATAGCTTGGCGTATGAAAGCTGTTCTAGATAACCCTAGTTTTTTAGCAGTTTCGTTGCTAGCTTTAGCTATATCATCAGATAAAGTAATAGATAAGCTTACCATATAATACACATTTAATTTAACATTAAATATAACATTAAATTAGTATAAAAACAAGTTTTAGAAAGTTAAAATAAAAGAAAACTCAAATAAATTTTTGTGGGAAAAATATCATAAAATATTATTTAAATATTAAGAATCATTAAACTTTACTTGTGGAAATATCAAAAATTGTAAAATAATTAACATTAGGTAAGTTAATGTTTAATTAAAAATTAGGATATTTTATGAGAAATAATCTTAAGGTTTTGCGGAATGTTATTGGTTTTATTATTCTAATTATAAGTTCCGGTAACAGTTTTGCTACGGCTAATACAACTTTTCTTGTTAGTGCAACGGTTTTACCTTCTTGTGTAATAGTTGCTACACCATTACCGTTCGGTACATATGTTTCTACTGCCGATTCACTACAAACTAATACTCTTACGGTAACTTGTACAGTAGGTACTACCTATAAAGTAGGTTTAAATGCCGGTCAAGGTACGGGAGCTACTACCACTACACGTAAAATGACCGGTGTTGTTAATACTACTAGTACATTAAATTATAATCTTTATTCCAATTCAGGCAGAACTACTAACTGGGGAAATCAAGTCAGTGATTCGGTAGCAGGTACCGGAACCGGTTTACCTCAAACACTTACTGTATATGGTAAAATACCTTCCGGGCAGAATGTGGCAGCTGATACTTATAACGATACTATTACTGCAACTATAACATACCCTTAATTTAAATAATTATTTAATATTATGAAAACATATTTTTTAAAATTCTTAAGCCTTATCTCGGTATTATTTTTTGTTTCTAACTCTTTCGCTAATTTTACTATTATGCCGGTAGAAATAGAGATAAATAAAGATAATAAAGTAGCAACTATGAGATTGCAAAATAATGATTATATGCCAAAAAGATTTCAACTTATTCTTAAAAAACGTGAATATAAAGACGGAGTGCAAGAATATGTAGAAACTAAAGATTTAATAGCAACGCCCGGAACGTTTCCTCTGGAAGGTAATAAGGAGCAGCTAATAAGAATAACCTTAAGCAAAAATACAAAAAATTTCTCTCGAAAAAAGAATGACTATATAGTAGAGGTAAGAGAATTACCGCATAAAATAAGAATAGATAACGGTATTAATTCTACAATAAACTTTGTCGTTCAGCTTAATATACCTATAACAGTATCAAGTTAGAAATTCTTAAAATTAAATAAATTAAAGCCATGAGCTTTTTAAATAAAATAATATCATTTTTTTTAGGTATTATTTTATTTATACCTATAAGTTTTGCTGAAATTGCAAATGATAGCGAATTAATTGTTTCTTTAAAAGTAAATTATAGCGAAACCGATATATTTCCTACCATAGTACAAAATACCCAAGGTCATTATTTAATACCGCTTGAAGATATAGATAGTTTCGGCGTTCAAGAGGATTACCTAAAACAAGGTTTAGTAAATTATCATGGCACTGACTATATCAATTTAGATTCTTTAAGCGGTACTAAATATCGCTTAAATTATGAAAACCTTGATTTAGATATTACTTTTCCGGCTGAAAAAATGCAAAATCAGTCATTTGATGCAAAAGAGATGCCGATAAAGAATGTCGATCATAAACTAATCAATGGAGCATATCTTAATTATGATGTTACCCTAACTCAAAATGATAATAGTAACTATTTAGCCGGCGTAGAGGAATTGAATTATTCTACTAAAGACGGTGTTTATAGTTACAGTTTTTTATTTCAAAGCGAATCCGTTACCTCTAACTTTTCTAAAACTAAAAATAGTCAAAATAATCAAAAAAATTATAATAAATTCACACGCTTAGACACAAATTGGACATATGAGGATGTTGATAAAATGTCTAATTGGCGAGTGGGGGATAGCATAACTAAACCGGCTTCTTGGTCTAATGCAAGTAGATTTGCCGGTATTCAATATGCTACCAATTTTACAGTTAGACCTAATCTTATTACTTATCCGTTACTTGACTTTAGAGGAAAATCAGAACTACCCAGCAGCATAGACGTGCTTTCAAATAATATTCCTATATATAATGCAAAAGCACGTATAGGAGATTTTGATATTACCAATATCCCCGTTATCACCGGTAGAGGGGATTTAATAGTAAAAACACAGGATATAACAGGTAAAATTGAGACTGTTACAATTCCTTATTATGCTTCGCCGAGTTTACTGCGTCCCGGGCTTTCTAATTTTTCTTATGAAGCAGGTTTTCAAAGACAAAATTTTGCCGTAGATAGCAACGATTATAAATATTTAGTTTTAAATACCGACTATATGTTTGGTGTAACTGATTCTTTAACCAGCGGTGGGCATTTTGAATTTTTAAAAAGTGACGGAGCGGTAGGAATAACCAATAATTTAAAGCTCGGTAATTATGGGGTAGCAGGACTTTCACTTGCAAGCAATCTTAAAGATTTCGGTCGTTCGCAAAGAATAAATTGCGGATATACTTATGAATCGCAATATTTTGATATTAATACTAATTTAGATTGGAACAATAGGAATTATAGAGACGTATATATCTATCCCGACAAAACTTCCTCGAATTTAAATTATCAGGTTTTAGCTAGTTACGGTAATGCCGAGCTTGGTAATATTAGCGTAAATTTTTTATCTTTTGTTGCAAATAAGTTTATGCAAAATAATAAACGTGCAAATATATTATCAACAACTTATCAAAGAAATATTACTCAAAAAGGTTTTGTAAGTTTTACTATGGGTACGGATTTAAAAAGTAAGCCTAGAAATAATTTTGCCTATATGTCGTTTAATTTAAATCTAGAGGGTAATAAAAGCATTTCATTTGTTGATTCATATCAAAATAATTATCGTGTTAGACAGCTTGGCGTTTCTAAACCTATTACCTCAAATATGGGTTGGGGATATAGTGCAAACTTAATTCGTGCTAAGGAAACAGATTATAATGTACAGGTTAATCGTAACGGTAGAAATAACGATATTGGGCTTTATCTACAGAAAAATGATACTGAAACAAGCAAACAATTTAACATTAAAGGCGGTGTTGTTGCTATTGATAAAGAATATTATACCACGAGACCGATTACGGGTGGTCTTGCATTAATTAAAGTAACTGATTTAAAAGGCGTAGGTGTTTATAATAATAATCTTTTAGTCGGTTATACAAATGATCATGGTAAAGTACTTGTGCCGAACGTAACGCCTTATGTCCCTTCCGAGATAAGATTAGATGACGAAAATTTACCTCTTAATACCGAATTTTCCGATATTTCTCTAAATGTTGCACCAAAAACAAAATCAGCAGTAATGTTAGATTTTGATGTCAAAATTGTGAGAAGTATAGAAATGACGATGTTTGATAGCAATAAACACTTTATTCCATTCGATAGCACTGTTACTATAGAGGGATTAGAGGATGAAATATTTGTAGGTTATGAGGGTAAAGTTTACATAAACGATATTAAAGACCTTGAAGTATTAAACGGCTCTATTTGTGATGAAAATGAAGAAAATAGTAAATGTTGTCATTTTAGCGTGCCGGTTAACAAAGATTTAAACGATCCTGTAATTGATTTAGGTGAAGCAATATGCAAATGAAAATTTTGATGTCACTCCTGCAAGTGTTACGTGTATCATTTCCACTTCTGTCATCCCGTGGCTTGTCCACGGGATCCAGTAAAACATATAAAAAATTTAGTTTTTTATATGTTTATTTTATTAAATATGTAACTTCTATACCAATATTAAGGTTATTTTTTCTGGATTCCCGCCTACGCAGGAATGACATAAAACTAATAATAATATTTTTAATTAGTGTTACGGCAGAAAATGCCATGGCAACTT
>DYDX01000073.1 GCA_020404425.1 Rickettsia endosymbiont of Pyrocoelia pectoralis | reverse complement strand
TATGGGTACCGTTTTTTACTATATTCTCACTCCGGCATTCTTTGCATTCTTTCCACTCTTTTAACATCCTTATACCTTAACTTTTTTTTTTACAAGGATATTTTCTTCCCTACTCCCTGTCAACTTTTTTTAGGCAATGCCCTTTATTTATATTAAATTATTCTTGAGTCTAATATATTATTTTGTTATAATCCCCATTTTAACAAGTCTGACGAATGGAGGTGAGAATTATGTATAGCGATGATAGTGATGACGAAATAGATTACAAAACAGCGGAAAATATATTAAAAAAAATTTATTTACCACAGGAATGGAAAGAGCTGCAAGAACAAGACGGTATAGACCTTGAAGGATATGTTGATGCTTATAATGAAGCAGAATTAGACGAATGTCATAATATAAATTTTCGGGAATTTTTTGCATTAAAAGATTTTAAAGAAACAGGTTATATGAGGTTGTATGATGAAACACGAGAATCCTACGAAATGCAAAGAGCGTTCTTGAGAGTGACTAAATACCAATATGAGATGGATTTAGGGCAAACTGAAGTTCGTACTCTTTGGCGTGGAGAAACTAGAGAAAAATCAGAGGTAAATATATTTTACCCAAATAAAGAATATTTTACAGAACGTTTTATGTCTACAACTTCTGATCAGAGTATTATTGGTAATTTTATGTCAGATCAATTAAAGCCAAATCAAACTAATGTTGAATATGAAATTAAAGTAGATTCTGTTTTAGTAGGTGCTAATATTTCTGCTATATTAAATGATTTAGAAGAAGAAATAGTAATATTGCCGTATACTAAATTTGAGATAACTGATATCAAGTTTGATGACGATAAACTATGCGTTAGTATGAAAAACAAACCGATCATATATAACGAATGGGAAAGTAATTTTGATACATGGCTTTGTAACTTAGAGCAATCAATACCGATAGGTACGGACGTACTAGGCCTTGACGCTTTATAAATTTATAAAAACTCTTTTTATACGAATAGTCGGTATTTGTGTTAATAAAATTATATCTCTTCCAAGCTCCATCTAGCTTTGGGGCAAAAATTTAAAGGAGTAAATAAGCCGCTATTATAACGCTCAAGTCCTACATAAGCGATCATTGCAGCATTATCGGTGCATAAACGGGTAGGAGGATAAATTAGCTTATAGCCGTGTGCTGTAGTGCAGTTACTTAATATTTCTTGTAGGTATTTATTAGCAGCCACTCCTCCGGCAATCACTATATTTTTGTTACGGTTGTCTATAATCTGTTCGTAGCTTTTAATAGCGTTTAGAATCTTACTGCTTAAAATCTCTCCTATAGTAAACTGAAAGCTTGCAGATATATCGTTGATGACGGTATCGTTAATTTCTTGCAAATTCATTATTAAAGTACGCACGGCAGTTTTCAGTCCGGAGAAAGACATATTACAATCGCCGCTATTAATTATCGGCTTTGGAAATGTATATTTATGGGGATTGCCAAGCTTAGCTCTTTTTTCAATTTCAGGACCGCCTGGGAATGGTAAACCAAGCATTTTAGCTACCTTGTCAAAAGCTTCGCCTACTGCATCGTCAATAGTAGCCCCTAAAATTTTATATTTACCGAGACCTAATACGGCAACAAATTGGCAATGACCGCCTGAAGCTAGTAAAAGTAAATACGGATATGGAATATTATCGGTTAATCTTGCGGTTAGTGCATGTCCCTCTAGATGATTAATTGCGATAAAAGGTTTGTTTAAAACCGCAGAAAGCGACCTTGCAAACATTGAGCCTACTATAACGCCGCCAATTAAACCGGGACCGGAAGTTGCAGCGATTGCAGTAATTTCGGTTAATTCGGTGTTACTTTCTAAGAGAGCTTGCTTCATTGCCCTTTCTAAATTTGCTAAATGAGAACGTGCAGCAATTTCAGGTACTACCCCCTGAAAAATTGCATGCTCTAGGTTCTGTGAAATGATTATATTGGATAAAATTTCCCTATTGCCGGTAATTACCGAAGCCGCGGTATCATCACAACTTGATTCAATTCCTAAAATTTTGATCATTCGGATTTAGTAAAGATGTTGTCTTAAAGTTTTTATTTGATTCAAAATCGCTAATTGCCCTTTTTAATCTTTCAGCATTTTTAGGACTTTTTAATAAGTACAATGTTTCTTTTATAGAGCTAGCATGTTTATCTGATTTTATAGGTTTTTTCATAATAATATAAATAGTAATTTATTAAACAGTATACGAAGTTCATCGAGTAAAATCGAAATCCTTGCCAGCTTTAATATACTCTCTTATTCGGCTCATGAGGTTTTGGAAATAGGTCAGGTTATGCCAGGTCATTAACATAGAGCCAAGTATTTCACCGATCCTAACTAAGTGGTGTAAATACGCTTTGCTATAATTTTTACACGCAGGGCATGGGCAATCAAATTCTAACGGTTCGTTATCTTCGGCATATTTGCTGTTACGGATATTTACCGTGCCGTATTTTGTAAAAGCCTGACCGTTACGACCTGAACGTGTCGGGATTACGCAGTCAAACATATCGATACCTCTGTTAACTGCTCCGATAATATCGGCAGGTTTACCGACACCCATCAAATATCTAGGTTTATTTTGCGGTAAAAAATCAGGTGCATAATCAAGTACTTTAAACATTAGCTCTTGCCCTTCGCCGACCGCAAGCCCGCCTACGGCATAACCTTCGAAATCAAGCTCTACTAAATCTTTAGCCGATTGCTCTCTTAATTCTTCGTAAACGCTACCTTGAATAATACCGAACTGGGCATAACCGTCACGTTTTACAAAAGCTTTCCGTGATCTATCCGCCCATCTGGTCGTTAATTGTATGGAATTTTTTGCCTCTTCAAACGTAGCGGGGTAAGGTGTACATTCATCAAAAGCCATAGTAATAGTGCTGCCAAGCAGGTGCTGTATTTCGGTAGAACGCTCAGGCGTTAACATATATTTATCGCCGTTAATATGAGAATTAAAGCTAACCCCTTCTTCGGTTATTTTACGTAATTTCGATAGCGACATTACTTGAAAACCGCCGGAGTCGGTCAGTATGGGCTTGTTCCAGTTCATAAATTTATGCAAACCGCCGAGCCTTGCTATACGCTCAGCACTCGGCTGAAGCATTAAATGATAGGTGTTACCAAGTAGGATATCCGCCCCGCTCTCACTTACCGAGTCGGGAAGCATAGCTTTAACCGTGCCTCTAGTACCGACCGGCATAAAGGCAGGCGTACGAATCTCGCCATGTGCAGTTTTAATAACGCCGCTTCTGGCTTTTTTATGTGTATGATGAATATCGAAAGAAAATTTTGACACT
Source organism: Rickettsia endosymbiont of Pyrocoelia pectoralis (assembly GCA_020404425.1). GTDB lineage: Bacteria > Pseudomonadota > Alphaproteobacteria > Rickettsiales > Rickettsiaceae > Rickettsia. Next base: position 284 of record DYDX01000073.1, on the reverse strand, counting down.
AAAATATTGATCTTTTTATTTTTAAAGACAATATTTTAGCATAATATAGTCTATCCTTAAATATAAAAATAAAAGTTAAAATTTGAGCATTACTAAGTAAAGATAGATATAAACAATTTTTTCGTCATTGCGAGGAGAAACGTAGTTTCGACGCGGCAATCCAGTCAAAAAATGTAAATTTATAATATTTTTTTATTATTTTTCTGGATTACTACGCAATCTTCGATTGCTCGTAATGACGATGTCTACCTTTGGTTAGCAATTCTAAAATCCGAAAAACATTT
>DYDX01000072.1 GCA_020404425.1 Rickettsia endosymbiont of Pyrocoelia pectoralis | reverse complement strand
ATCTATTCTTGCTATTTTCTTTCTTTTCTGGTTATATAACGACCAGTTGCGTTGTTTCCGATATTTTGTCATATCTTCTTAATAACGCAACTACCTATCCTTTTCAAACACTTTTTTTTTCTTTCTTTCCTTCCTTACAAAAACTCTTTTTTTACTCTCTTCTAATTCTTCTAATTCTTCCGAGCCATGCAACAACGCCCCTTTAAGACAGCAGAGACAACAACAAGAAACAGCGTTAAAAATCTTACTAGGCTGCTCTCCCGAAAATATAGTAAACGGTGTAGTTTACCGTGATAAACCGATAGACTACTTCCCTACCACGCCTGTATTACCTAAAATATTACCGTCCGCACTTTTAGAGCAAAGACCCGATATTAAAGCCGCCGAGCAGAATTTGTTAGCTGCCGATAGTAATTTAAGAGCAATAAAAGCTTCTTACTTTCCGCAGCTTTCTTTAACAGGTTTGTTAGGATTCGGCAGTAATAAACTTAATACTTTATTTAATAGTTCGGCACAAACTTGGCAAGCAGGCGGCAATATAGCAGGACCTATTTTTGATTTTGGCAGAACTAAAGCAAACGTACAAATTGCCGAAAGCCTTAAACAACAATATGTAATCCAATATAAAGCAGTAGTACGTACGGCTTTTGGCGAGGTAATAGATGCTTTATCGGCACAGCAAACGGCAGGTAATAATTTTTATATTTGGCAGCAGAACGAAGCAGCTTTAACATCTATTTTTAAATTAGCCGATCAGCGATATAAACATGGTAATATAGATTATCTTACCGTACTTACCGCTAGGCAAAACGTATTACAAAATGAAATAGACGGGGTAGCCATCAAGCTTTCACGGTTAAGTAGTATGGTTAATGTTTTCCATGCACTTGGTGGTGAATGGTAGCCTCTTGTCATCCCGTGGCTCCAGTAATGTCACCCCGTGGCTTGGCCACGGGGTCCAAGAAAACAATAAAAATACTAATAATTTCAGTATTTTTAGCTGGATCCCGCTACAAGCTCGCGGGATGACAGAGGAAGGATTGATCTACGCGGGAATGACATATAAAAATAACACAAACACAATAAAACCATGCTTAAAACAATAATGCGGAATTTGATATTAATAACATTACTGGTACTGATAGTAATATTAGTGCTATGGGTGGTAAAACACCATCATAAAAGTAATAAACATATAATAATAGCAGCTCCGGTTGAGGTAACAAAAGTTATCAAAAAAGATGCACCTTATGTAATAGAACTGGCAGGCGAAGCCGAAAGCTATCAAAGCATAGATGTTAAATCCCAAGTGACAGGACAAATATTAAGCGTAAATTTTGATGACGGGCAGGAAGTAAAGGCAGGTACTATATTATACGAAATTGATTCTCGTCCCTTTCAGAACCAGCTGCAACAAGCAGAGGCAAATCTGCTAAGCGATACGTACAATCTTGAAAATGCTACAAAAGATGAAGCAAGATATAAAAGCTTATACCAAGAAAAGGCCGTATCGGAAGAGCAATATTTACAGATGCTAACTAACATGAATATGCTAAAAGCTGCCGTAGAGCGGGATAAAGCGATTATCGCAGATGCTAACTTACAAATTGAGTACTCAAAGATCACAGCACCGTTTGACGGTAAACTTAGCGAAAGTATTCCAAGTCCCGGGGATTTAGTACAAGCAGGCTCTACTACCCTAGTCACGCTGAATACTATCTCACCTATTTATGTTAGCTTTTCAGTTCCTGAGGAGCATTTAAATAAAATAAACGAATCTTACAAATCTAATGATTTATCCCTGATAGTTAGAACTGCAAACGGTTTAGAAATTAAAGACGGGGAAATTGTATTTATCGATAATGCAATTGACGTAAATAGCGGCACTATTAAAGTTAAAGCAACATTGCCGAATGAAGATGAAACACTGTGTCCCGGGCAATTTGTTCGTGTATCCTTAACCGTTTATGTTGAGAAAGAGGCTTTAATAGTGCCTTCTAAGGCAATTCAGACTAACGACCAAGGACCGTATATATTTCTATAAAAGATAATAAAGCAGTAATTAGAAATGTAGAAATTGCTTTTGCTAACGATAATTTTACGATTATTAAAAGCGGCGTGGAAGAAAGCGAAACGATAGTAACTAACGGACAATTAAGACTATCTAACGGAACAGAGGTTATTGTTAAAGAGGAGTGATTGTCATCCCGTGGCTTGTCCACGGTATCCAGAATTATAACTAAAAATATCAATAATTTTGATATTTTTAACTGGATCCCGTGAACAAGCCACGGGATGACAGAAGTGAGGAATAATTGGGTATCTCAGAAATATTTATTAAACGTCCGGTTCTTGCCACTTTATTTATGGCAACGATTTTGCTATTTGGCATATTCGGCTATAGATTATTACCGGTAAGCGTACTACCTGATATCGATTTCCCGACTATTCAAGTATCGGTGAATTTGCCCGGTGCCGATCCGACTACTATGGCATCATCGGTTGCATTACCGCTTGAGAAGCAGTTTTCGACCATATCCGATATTAGTTCTATGAGTTCGATTAACAGTGCCGGCAGTACTCAAATTACGTTGCAATTTAATTTAGACCGCAATATCGATGCAGCCGCACAAGACGTACAAGCAGCTATATCATCTGCTGCCAAACAATTACCGAACGATCTCCCTACTCCGCCCTCATACCGTAAAGTAAACCCTGCCGATGCTCCGATATTTTACTTATCTCTGACATCTGATACTTTGCCGCTATATACAGTTGATTACTACGCCGAAACTATCATGGCAGAACGCTTATCTATGCTAGCAGGCGTTGCACAAGTACAAGTTTACGGTTCACAGCAATATGCGGTGCGGGTGCAAGTTGATCCGGTTAAGATGTCTGCAAATAATATAGGGCTTGATCAAGTATCGAATATTATCAGTGCTGCCAACGTTAATTTACCGACCGGTGCATTATACGGTCATGATATATATTCAAGTATCAGAGCACCAGGACAACTTCAAAATGCTAAAGAATATAATGATTTGATATTAGCATATCGGGACGGTAAGCCTTTGTTCCTTAAAAATATCGGTAATGCTATAGATAGCGTTGCTAATAATAAAATAGCTGCTTGGTATAGAGATAAGCCCGGCGTTATTCTTGCTATCCAAAAACAGCCCGATACTAATACTATCGAAATAGTAGACGCTATAAAGGAAGTATTACCGCTGCTCCGCCGGCAAATTCCTGAAGGCGTTAATATAGACGTTATGTTTGATAGGTCAATTTCTATTAGAGAATCGGTAAATGATGCTAACTTTACGATGTTTTTAGCTTTAATACTGGTAGTGCTTGCAATATTTCTTTTCTTACATAATTTACGTTCGGTAATTATTCCCACCATTGCTCTGCCTTTATCTATAGTCAGTACTTTTGCTTTTATGTATGTTTTCGGGTTTAGTATAGATAATATGTCTTTGATGGCTCTGACGCTTGCAATGGGTTTTGTCGTGGATGATGCAATAGTGGTACTTGAAAATATTACAAGACATATGGAAAAAGGCGAAAGTAAGATAATAGCCTGTATTAAGGGAACTAAGGAAATCGGCTTTACTATCGTCTCAATGACTTTATCGCTAATTGCCGTATTTATTCCGATATTATTTATGAGCGGCATTTTAGGGAAATTATTGCATGAACTTGCCGTTGTGATTACTACTGCTATCCTACTTTCGGGTGTTATTTCGATAACCGTAACCCCGATGTTATGTAACGTGTTTTTGAGAGAGGAAAAGACCCCTACTGTCATCCCGCATGGCAAAGGTGTCATCCCGCGACTCGATCGCGGGATCCAAAAAAATATAACAGCAACTTTTAATATGGATACCGCGGTCAAGCCGCGGTATGACAATGAGAAGAACAATGACGAATTACCACTAACAGAAAAAGCCTTTGAGTATATCAAACAGAAATATAGTAACAGCCTTGAAATAGTAGCCGAGTACTCTAAAACTACAATGCTTGTATTCTTGCTGGTAATAATCGCAACTGCTTATCTATTTGGGCAGGTTCGTAAAGGCTTTATGCCTGATTCCGATACCGGACAGATCTTAATCTTTACTGAAGCCTCTCAAACTATTTCCTTTGAAGCAATGAAAAAAGAGCAGCAGCAAGTAAGTGACGTGCTACTTGCAAACCCTAATATTGAATCGTTTTTTTCGGCAGTCGGTGTATCGGGTAGAAACTCGGCAGTAAATCAAGGTACGATTTTTATCAGCCTAAAGCCACGCAATCAAAGGATCGGAGCTGACGAGGTAATAGATCAATTACGCTCAAAACTAAATAATTTAATCGGTTTAAGAGTTTATATCCAAAATGTACCGACTATTACTATCGGCGGACAGGCAACAAAAAGCCAGTATCAATATACTCTGCAAGGACTTGATCAAGATGAATTATTTAGCTTCGCACCAAAATTAAAAGATAAGCTAGCCAGCTTGCCTGGTTTTATTGACGTAACATCCGATTTACAAATGGCACAACCGCAAACTTTAGTACAAATCGATAGATATAAAGCAGCAAAATTAGGCGTATCGGTAGAGCAAATTCAGAATATCCTATATGCCTCTTACGGATCGGAACAAATTTCAACATTATATACCCCTACCGCTCAATATGACGTTATCCTTGAGCTAGATCCGAAATATCAAACCGATTCATCAATGTTATCTTTAATTAATATCACTTCGGCAAACGGTACTTTAGTGCCCCTAACTACCCTTGCTAAGGTCGTTAATAGCGTTGGTCCTTTAAGTATTTCGCATTTCGGGCAATTACCTTCCGTGACGGTATCGTTTAACCTACAGGACAGTTATTCTATTAGCGATGCCGTTCCAAAAGTTAACGAAGCACTAAGGGAGCTACAGATGCCTGCTACGATCACGGGAAGCTTTCAAGGAACAGCTCAGGCGTTTCAGTCTTCTTTTTCTGACCTTGGCTTACTTCTTGGGCTTGCGGTTATCGTTATTTACATAATACTTGGCATGTTATATGAGAGTTTTGTTCATCCGATTACTATACTTTCAGGGCTGCCTACTGCCGTGTTCGGAGCATTACTTACTTTGCTGATATTTAATAGCGAGCTTGATATGTACGGTTTTGTCGGGCTGATTATGTTAATCGGTATCGTTAAGAAAAATGCTATTATGATCATCGATTTTGCATTAGAACTTGAACGTACGCAAAATAAGGCATCTAAAGAGGCGATTTTAGAAGCTTGCGTAATAAGGTTCAGACCTATTATGATGACTACCTTAGCGGCTTTAATGGGTGCTATGCCGATAGCTCTCGTGGTTGGAGCTACGGGAGCCGAGAGAAGATCGCTCGGGCTTGCGGTAGTGGGCGGACTTCTTACCTCACAGCTACTTACTCTTTACATCACACCAATAATTTTCTTATATTTAGAAGCAGCTAAAAAAAGGCTAAAACGTAATAGATATGAAATACAAATTAGAGATTATCCGGAATTAAACAAAGGGGTTTGATGCGTGAATTATTTCCACCATTGTCATCCCGTGATGGCGTTGTTGCGTGGATCGGAAGACGCCCTCGGTGTCATACCGTGGCTTGTCCACGGTATCCAGAAAAAAATATTTAATAAAATGAAACATATAAAAAACTAAATTTTTTATATATTTCACTGGATCCCGTGAATAAATCACGGGATGACAGAGGTAAAAATTATTCACGCAACAACGCCTCCCGTAGACAAGCCACGGTATGACACTAAAACGGGTTTTCCAAGCCACGCAGGCAACCCAATTCTATTATCTATGGATCATTTTAAGCTCTGCCTGCTTTTTAGGTTTAGACGACACTTTTTTATTAGCTGCTTGTTTCTTTACGGCTTTTTTAACTTCAGACGGCTTAGTTTCGTTTCCTACACTGTTAATTTCTTCAGTAATTTTAGCTAATTGTTGTCGTACTTCAGGAGGAAGATGAGGAGGTAGATGCTTAGTTTTACTATTTATTATTTTTTCTATTTTTTCTAAGCTCTCTTTAGAAATTCCATAAGTTTTTATTCCTATGTAATTTTTAAATTTTGACCATTTAGACTGCCTTTTATATAATTCTTGATGTAGTATATCCACTAAACCTTTATCATAAAAAATATTTTCTAATTTAGATAAAGAGCTTTTTATTGCCGCTTGTTGATTTCCTGTAACGATTAAGTTCTTTGTTTTTTCTAATTTTTCTATAGCATCGTTAATTATTGAAAGCTTTTCTACTTTACCTTTTTTCTCATTATGTTGATTTGCATTATTTTCATGATGATGAGGTTCCTTAAGATCAAAAGATTCGGCAATTCTTTCTTTTGTTAGACTTTCAACATATTTACCTGCCGGACTTGATACTTCGCTTTCTTTTTGAAGCTGAATTTTTTGTTCTAGTTTTTTGTAAGCTTCTTCCTCTCTAAAAAGAGGAGCATATAATAGAAAATTAATGCTTTGAGCTATTCTATTATCGAATGAATTTTTAGAATCCCTTTGAGGATAAAACTTTTTAGCAAGAATAACATAATGATCTAATATTTCTTGTGGTATATCTTTTTTGGTTAAAGGCTGTAATTCCGATCCTTTAAGTTTCGCTTTCATCCCTAAATGCTTTGCTTCTAATAGCAATAATTGCTGAAAAACTTTATTTTTTGCCTCACGACAAACAAAATTAGGATCATTTGACGGTATTAACTCCTCGGCATTTTCCATTACCGCTTCATTCAACTTATGCAACTGCTCTTTCGTAATCTTCTTTTCTTTAATCTCTTTATCTAACATATTAATAAAAGCTTCACGGTCACGCTGCCTACTAGCAAATTCATTTTGCAGTTTTTCTAGAATCTCTAAACCGACTTTTTTGTTTTTTACTTCTTCCTTAACTAGCTTTACTAAAGTTTTTACGTCAGTTGTATTGGGTTTTTTTGGCATATTGGTAATACTTTAAAATATAATTATTATTAATATTAAATATATAACAAATTAATTCCTATAAGTTTTTAATAGTTTAATCATTAAAATCCTACGATAGTGTCTCAAAAGTAATAGTTATCTCACCTTGTATGCTGATTTTATTTGCAATATCTTCTATAAATTCTGAATTTTTAAATTCCTTAAAATATTTACTATTTGGGTCATTTAAATCCTTATCTAATTTAGCAAATTCTTGTATTTTAATTGGATCAGTTTGTTTATTAAATATATCTCTTCTAAAAATATTACTTACAAATAAAACTATTATACTATGGGCTATACTTTCTTTTATATAACATTCTTCTTGATTCCATATACTAATAAATTTAGAATCAGTGTCTAATTCTTGGTTTGTTTTTTCCAAAATTTCAGTGGACTCAAATTTCTTTTTATAAAAAGAATCAATTAATATATGATAATGCTCTAAAATTGAAGAAGAAAGCTTAATTACTAATATTTCTTTTTCATCTATACTTGCATCGCTATTATTTCTTTTTGCTTCTAAATAAAGTAAATCACGAAAGATTGCATCTTCACCTCTACGAAGCAAAAAAGCTGCATCCTCAGGTGCAGATAACTCTATAGCATATTCCATTACTTTTTTATTAAGCTCGTGTAACATATCAGAAGATACCATATCTTCTATATCCGCTAAAAAAGATTGTTTTTCTTCTTTTTTCAGCTGAGACATATCTTGCAGAACCGATAAAGTTACTTCACCGTCTAAAACCTTTTGAACTAACTTTAAATAGTCTTTTTCCTTTAAGTTTTTTTGTCCTAATCCCGCGTAAATATTAGTTTCTCGCTCATCTTTTTTTTCAGCTAATTTAGCACAACTTTTATAGTTTTCTTCTTTATTTTTAGATTGAACAAAACATTCCATTAACTCTCTAAATCTCATATTAACTCTTATTAAAATAAGAAAGCATTATATATGATTAACAAATATTTAATATGAAAGTTAAAGTATTTTAATTTTTACTGAGTGGGTGATGCAACAATGCTCTTTTGAGATGATTAGTTTGTAGATGGGTGTATATTTGAGTGGTTGAGATATCGGCATGACCAAGTAGCTCCTGAATAACACGGAGGTCTGCTCCGCCCTCGAGCAAATGGCTTGCAAAGCTATGGCGTAAAACGTGCGGTGATATATGCTCAGGATTAAGCCCGGCGTAAAGAGCGGCATCTTTCAGTAAAATAGCAAAATTTTGCCTAGTCATATACCCGGCTTCTGCCGATGAAGGAAATAGGTAAATCAGATTTTTCGGCTTGAGCTTATTTACAAAAATATCCCTAATCGCCAAATAACGAATAATACTATTAATTGCTTGCTCGTTTATTACTATTATTCTTTCTTTACTACCTTTACCGAGTACCGTAAATATTTTCTTCACCTCCCCTTTGGAGGTTTTATTAGTTAAAATATCTGCAAGCTTAAGGCTAACTAGCTCGGAAACCCTAAGCCCGCTGGCATAAAGCAGATGAATCATGGCATTAAGCCTTATCCCTTCGGGCGAATTATCGCACGTACAATATTCCAGTAGCTTTTTGATTTCTTCTATGGACAATATTTCAGGCAACTTATTTTGATATTTCGGCAAATCCACGTTTAAGACCGGATTAAACTCGGTATGATTTTCGCTAATCAGAAACTCGTAATAACTTTTTATAGTTGATATTTTGCGATTAATCGAACGAGCTTGCAAGTCGTTATTTGCCAAATATTCAATCCAATTTCTGATATCTTCTGCAATAATATTTAATTCAGATAATTTTTGTTTAGTAAGATAATGGCGAAAATCAAATAGATCCCGCTTGTAGCTGAGAATAGAATTTTTTGATAATGCTCGCTCGGCAATCATCATTTCTAGGAATTGTGAAATAAATTCCATAAGATTTCTTAATTTCTATATGGAGGCCAGGGTCGGAATCGAACCGACGAATAGAGGATTTGCAGTCCACTGCATTACCACTTTGCTACCCGGCCATCATTTTGCATGAATACTACCAACATCCATCAAAAAAAGCAACTAGTTTTATAATATACTTCTTATTCTCGCAGGCATATTTAATAACTTACTCTTCATAAAATTTAAGAATTGGCTAACAGAGTCTACTATATCATCATTTTTAATATGAGGAAAATTTAGCAATTCTTTTAAAAATACATTTGATTGCTTAGGTATTAATACGCTACCTGATTGAAATAAAGGCACTACCGAAGCAAATCTTGTAACTTTATCGAGCTTTGGCTTAATGCCGATTACTCTAATATTATCGCCTAAAAATCCTATATCTTGGATTAATTGCTGACCGCTTGCTTTATCTTCTATTAAAATAAATCTCGGTTTATACTTGTTTGCTAATTTTTCCGTTAAATTCTTAAGCTCAGGATAATTAAGCTTTTTCTGAATCAATGTAATAAGATAATATTTCTGCTCTAAAATTCCCCAAACGGTGCAAACACTATAATCCGAATCCTCGGAAATTTTAATTGCCGTATCCCAGCTTTGCACAAAATAATCAAATTTCTCAGGTAGATTTTCATAAAAACTTATATCTTCCATATCAAGCAAAGAACAGCCTTGCGGGATGGGTTCTTGAAGATATTGAGCATGGTAATTATAACTACCTATTTCCTGCTCTAATTTTGTTAAACAATCAACCGGCTCTTTATAACTTTCTAATGTTTCGCCGCTAACATATTGATATTCCTTAATATAAGAATTGGTTATTAGTTTAAAAGAATAATCATCGGTACTAATTGCCGGAATCTTTAAATGATGCCAATTACCATCTTTACGTAAATATCCGGCTAAATCATCACTATGAAGACGCTGCATTACTAAAATTATTGCTCCTTTATTACGATTATTTAACCTGCTAACAAAGGTTTGCTCAAACCAATCTATAACTTTTTGCCGCATCTTATAAGAATGAATTTGCGTAGGATTATGCGGGTCATCAATGATAAGTACATCTCCCCCCTCGCCCGTTACTGAACCGCCTATTGATGTTGCAAACCTAAAACCGTTAGCGGTGGTTAAAAACTTACTTTTCTGATTATGGGTTTTACTAAGGATAGTATTTGGAAAAAGTTCTTTATACCAATCGGAATTTAAAATAAATCGGCAATCAAGCGAATGTTTAATAGAAAGTATTTGGGAATAGCTAGCAACCATTATGCGTTTAGTCGGATTAACCCCGAGTAAAAAGGCTGGCCAAGCAACGCTAACGCAAATAGATTTTAAGCTTCTCGGCGGTATATTTATTATCAAACGGTTAATATCACCGTTCTGCACGGCGGTTAGATAATCGCTAATGATATTTATGTGTTTACTAGGGTAATACTCGGCTCCGGGATTAATAGTGTTAAATGCCTTAATAATAAAGCTAGGAAAATCTTGCCGTAAAATTGAATTTAATAGCTCTTTTGAGTAGATCATAAATTTGTACCGACATCGTCGTTGCTCGTTTTTCCTACTGTCATCCCGTGATTTATTCACGGGATCCAGTTAAAAATATCAATATTATTGATATTTTTAGTTATTTTTCTGGACCCCGTGGACAAGCCACGGGGTGACATTGAAGGTTTTTCCGATCCACGCAACAACGCCATCACGGGATGACATATATCACAAATTATCATTGCCATTAATCCCTCATAGTATATAATTTCTAAAAAATATATTTTTCTATGAAACTATTACAAATTGTTTTTATTATCATAATATGCGGCTATTCTTCTATATTTGCCGAGGAATTAGATTCTGTTACGACGACTGAAGATACCGAAAACGATATTTTTAATGCTGTCGGTAATGATCAAGCTGTTATAGACCTTGAGGAAACTATTAATGACGGTTCAGAATTAAAAATTTATCCGAATTGTAAGATCATTGCTCTGAATAAAATTACTGCTGCTTCCGAAGAAATAAAGTTTAAAGCAGGTGAAGAAAAATATTTTGGCAATATAAAAATTAAGATCCATAAATGCATTAAAAACCTCGATCCGTATAATGAGGATAATTATATATTGATGACCGTAACCGAATATAAGATTGATGAAGATCCGAAATTACTTTTTCAGGGGTGGATGACTTCCGGTAGTATTTCACTTTCTACATTCGAGCATCCGATTTATGAAATTTTTGCTAAAGAGTGTTTTTAGGTGCAATATTTGATTTCCGGTTTGTTGTTCGTAATCCCTAGCCTTGGTATGGTTGCCGGCTTATCGGTGTCTGTGACTGTGACGATTTTTTTGCTGAGTGTTGTTATGATGTCATCCCGCGGCTTGACCGCGGGATCCAACAAAGTAAACTGGATACCGTGGACAAGCCACGGTATGACGGTTGTATTCACCGCCTGGTGCTTTATATCTTGTTTATTCTCAATCAAACCTATTAGTAGCTTTGCAAGCTTCCTACAAGTTTTTATACTCCTACTACTTGGTTTTACGGTCGGTAATTTCAAACCGTTTCAAAACCGTCTTTATTTTAAAAATTCTTTAATCCTTGGCACTCTTACGGCAATTTTATTATTCTTTATTGAATATTCTTCTCATGGCTTTTTAACTAGACTATTCAAAGCTAATTTTGGCTTATATATGCTAGACCGTGGTTGTGCTTTACTATCCGTTACTGCGTGGGTAGTAATTGTCATTCTACTTAACCAAAATAAATATCGTCATGCATTAATGTTTTATGTATTAGTGCTTTATCTATTAAATATCTCAGATAGTTTAGCAAGTTTTCTAGGTTTTGGTTTAGGCGGGATGATATTTATCCTAGCAAGGCTTATAAAGCCGGTATTTTTTAAGTTATTAGCTATTTGTCTAATAACCGGCTCTTTGCTATTTCCGGTTATCACTACCCAAATAAATCCTGTATATTTATCGCAAAAATACTTAAGCCACAACCCATCGGCAGCTCATCGTTTATTTATTTGGCATTTCGTTGCAAATAAAATAGCTACAGACCCTCTTTCGCTTCAGGGCTTTAATGCTTCTAAATATGTGGAAGTGGCAAATGATAAGATGATCCGTTATAAAAGAGAAAAATGGCACCCTCTTCCGCTTCATCCGCATAATAATATATTACAAATTACTTTAGAACTTGGAATAATAGGGTTGATATTATTTTTAAGTTTGATTTATAAATATCTAAAACAAATCAATAATCTCGAAAATAATAATTTCAGAGCAATTTCCTATGCCTGCTTTATAAATTACTATATTATCGGCATGATTTCATATAATATGTGGCAAATTTGGTGGATAGCAAGCGGTATTTGGGTAATAGTTTTGATGAAGTTACTAGTTAAACCCGATATTGTCGTTGATAAATGATGTTATTTGAGGTAAATATAGAATAATAACGTCATCCCGCATGAATTGGTAAAACCTGCTCTGTCATACCGTGGCTTGTCCACGGTATCCAGAAAAAAATACTTATACAATAAACATATAAAAAACTAAATTTTTTATATGTTTTACTGGATCCCGTGAATAAATCACGGGATGACAGGAATGGAACTGATCTACGCAACAGTAATAGTACATAACAAATAAAACCATATGCTACAAAACTCAGAACTCTTACAAGAATATCTACCTATTGCTATATTTTTCGGTATTGCGGTATTAGTTTCCGGTTTAATAATGATTCTGCCTAACTTATTATCAACCAAAAAATATAATAAAGATAAGTTAGAGCCTTACGAATGCGGGTTTGAGCCTTTTGACGATGCAAGATCAAAATTTGATATAAGATTTTATTTAGTTGCAATTTTATTTATTATCTTTGACCTTGAAATTACCTTTTTAGTCCCTTGGGCAATTAGTCTTGGTAAGATAGGTAAAATAGGCTTTTTCTCTATGATGTTTTTCTTATTCGTACTTACCGTAGGGTTTATATATGAGTGGAGAAAAGGGGCTTTGGACTGGTAAAGTGTCATCCCGTGGCTTGACCACGGGATCCAGCATAAAGCGAGATAAACCGAGCTTTTTATAGCTGTATTTTTATTACTAGATCCCGTGGTCAAGCCACGGGATGACAGGAATGGAATTAATTCATACAACTTAATTTATTAAGAATAAAAATGCATAATAATTTTCACCAAGAAGACGAATTACTCAGTGATGAACTCTCCAACAGAGGGTTTTTATTAACTAGAGTTGATGACGTTATCGGCTGGGCAAGAGCTAATTCCTTATGGCCCATGACTTTTGGGCTTGCTTGTTGTGCCGTTGAAATGATGCAGGCAGCAGCAAGCAGATATGATATGGATCGCTTCGGCATGCTGTTCAGACCTAGCCCAAGGCAATCCGATCTTATGATAGTTGCAGGAACGTTAACCAATAAAATGGCACCGGCATTACGTAAAGTGTATGACCAAATGGCAGAACCTAAATGGGTGCTTTCGATGGGTAGCTGTGCTAACGGCGGCGGCTATTACCACTTTTCCTATTCGGTAGTACGAGGTTGTGACCGCATCGTGCCTGTTGACGTATATGTCCCAGGCTGCCCTCCTACTGCAGAAGCACTAATTTACGGTTTGATGCAGCTACAGAAAAAAATTAAACGCACTACAGGTTTTAAATATGACGCTAGACAAACTCATTGAAAAGCTTGCAGCTAAATCTAGCATTTTAATAACTCCGATAATAGTTAAAGATTATTTAGCTTATAAAATCGAGCCGAGTTTTTTATTACCGCTTTTAAAGGCTTTAAAAGAATCCGAAGAGTTACGCTTTACAATATTAACCGATTTATTCGGAGCTGACTTTCCAGAAAGAGAGAAAAGATTCGAGGTAGTATATAATTTACTGAGCCTAAAACTAAATAAACGCCTTATAATCAAAACCCATATTTCTGAAAATGAAAGCTTACCGTCCGCAATCAGTATATTTGATGCTGCTTGCTGGTATGAGCGTGAAGTTTATGATATGTACGGCGTTAACTTTGACGGTAATGACGATAAAAGACGGATACTTACCGATTATGAGTTTGAGGGGCATCCATTACGTAAAGATTTCCCGTTAACGGGTTATACACAAGTCAAATATGATGAGAAGTTAAAGAAAGTAGCTTATGAGCCGGTAGAGTTAGATATCGAATATCGTGAGTTTGATTTCAGCTCGCGCTGGCACAGCCCTAGCTACGTGCTACCTGGTGATGAGAAGGCAGCCGATGTCATTCCTGCGAAAGCAGGAATCCAGAAATAGAATGAATGTCATCCCGCAAGCTTGTAGCAGGATCCAAAAAATAAAAAAGCTGGATCCCGTGGTCAAGCCACGGGATGACAGTAGGAAAAACACCATGACTAACAACACCAAAACTCTAACCTTAAACCTAGGTCCGCAGCATCCGGCAACGCACGGAGTCTTAAGGCTGATCCTTGAGATGGACGGGGAAGTAGTAAATAACGCCGATCCTCATATTGGGTTACTACATCGTGGTACCGAGAAGCTTATCGAGCATAAAACTTACTTGCAAGCTATACCTTATTTTGATCGCCTTGATTACGTTTCGCCAATGTGCCAAGAGCACGCTTTTGCTTTAGCTGCCGAGTCACTACTAGAATGTGAAGTACCTAGAAGAGCCCAGTTTATCAGGGTGTTATTTTCCGAATTAACAAGAATTCTCAACCACACTTTAAATGTAGGCAGCCAAGCTTTAGATGTCGGAGCTACTACCCCTTTATTATGGCTATTTGAAGAACGTGAGAAAATCATGGAGTTTTACGAGCGTGTTTCCGGCTCTCGTATGCACTCAAACTATTTTAGACCGGGCGGAGTAGCCGAAGATTTACCTGCCGGCTTACTTGAGGACATAGATAAATTTATTGAGCAATTTCCGCCCAAACTTCAAGATGTTGAAAGCCTTTTGAATGAAAATAGGCTATGGAAGCAGCGTTTAGTAGATATTGGAGTTGTATCTCAAAAAGAAGCAATGAACTGGGGATTTTCAGGACCAATGCTTAGAGGCTCGGGCATCGCTTGGGATTTACGAAAATCAAATCCTTATGATGTATATGATGAAATGGATTTTGAAGTGCCGATCGGTAAAAACGGCGATTGTTACGATAGATATTTAGTACGTATGCTTGAAATGTACGAATCCGTTAAGATCATCAAGCAATGTTTAGAGAAAATGCCGAAAGGTGCAGTTAAAACGGATGATCCCAAATTAACACCGCCGACAAGGGCTAAAATGAAAGAATCCATGGAAGCAATGATCCATCATTTTAAGCTATATACGGAAGGTTACGACGTTCCTGCGGGTGAAACTTATAAGGCCGTGGAAGCTCCTAAAGGCGAATTCGGCGTATATTTATATTCTAAAGGTAGCAATAAACCTTATAGATGCCGTATCAAAGCCCCGGGTTTCGCTCACCTACAAGGGCTTGATTTCATGTCCAAAGGTCACTTAATGGCAGATGTTATTACTATTATAGCAACGCTTGATATAGTATTTGGCGAGATTGATAGATGAAATTATCCTGTCACCCCGTGGCTTGACCACGGGGTCCAGTATAAAGCGAGATAAATCGAGCTTTTAATTTTTAAAAATTTTGTATTTTTTTATTTCTGGATCCCGTGGACAAGCCACGGGATGACACCGAGGGCAGAAATCAGATCTAACATTTGCAAGCAAGATCTTACTATCAAAAATTACATACAAAACATATGAATACAAAAACTACAAATTTTACATTCGATAAGAAAAATTTAGCACTAGCCGCAGATATCATAAAAAAATATCCGCCGGAAGGCAAAAGAAGTGCCGTATTACCGCTTCTTGATCTCGCTCAGCGTCAAAATGGCGGTTGGCTGCCTGTCCCTGCTATCGAATATGTCGCAAATATGTTAGAAATGCCTTACATGCGTGCTTATGAGGTGGCTACTTTTTACACGATGTTTAACTTAACTCGGGTCGGTAAGCATCATATTCAGATTTGCACTACTACTCCTTGCTGGCTAGGCGGTAGTGATAGTATAGTGGAAGCTTGTACAAAGAGATTAGGTATAGAAATTGGTGAAACTACCGAAAATCAAATGTTTACCTTGAGCGAGATAGAATGTTTAGGAGCATGTGTTAACGCTCCCATAGTACAAATTAATGACGATTATTACGAAGGTCTAACTCAAGAAAAAATGGAAACCATTATAGATAAGCTACAAAATGAGTAAAATACTTTTATTAATAATAAGGTTTTATCAATATTTCATCTCCCCGCTACTTGGCAATAATTGCCGCTTTCACCCTACTTGCTCTGAATATGCTAAAGACGCTATAACTATACATGGCAGCATAAAAGGTTTATTGCTTACTCTTAAAAGACTCATTAAATGCCAACCTTTTTGTGATGGCGGATATGATCAAATACCTACCAAAAACCATGAATAATCAACTAATACCGTTACCACGTGAGTTTTTTGCAAGAGATACCAATATAGTGAGCCAAGAGCTAATTGGGAAAGTCCTATATTTTCAAGGTAAAACGGCTATTATTACTGAGACCGAAAGCTATATAGGGCAGGATGACCCGGCTTGCCATGCAGCAAGAGGCAGAACTAAAAGAACGGATATTATGTTTGGTCTAGCGGGCTACAGCTATGTTTACTTAATTTACGGCATGTATTATTGCTTAAATTTCGTAACCGAAACTGAAGGCTTTCCGGCTGCTACTTTAATTCGAGGAGCGTACCCTTGCGAAATAAATAGTGATTATACGAAGATCAACTTGGAAAAGAGTAATCGGTTTGTAAGCCGAGGAGCGGAGCGTACTATAGTACGTGAGCATCCGAGGATTTACAAAAACGACGTAGCCAATTTTTCAAGTTCATCGAGTATAAATGGTCCGGGTAAATTATGTAGATATCTAGGGATCAACATATCTCATAATAAACTTGATCTTATAAATAACAATGAATTTTTTGTTAGCGATATCGGCTTAAAGCTACCATACTCTACTACTACCCGAATCGGTATTACCAAAGGCACGGATAAATTATGGAGGTATGTTGTTAATACTCCTTTAAACTTAACTCAAATAAAATTAGTTTAACCTCTCTATATAACTTACAGCCTTATTAAGATCATATTGATTAACGGCAAATGGACCACGGAAAGGTTTATCGAGTATAAATAACAAGAATAGCATTGATGATGAAGTTATACAAACCAGTATAACCGAAGTTTTGTGTAGATAAAGCTTAGTACCAAGGATACAAACAAAAATCAAATTAATAACGGTCATTATAAATATAACTACCCAATATTGAATATTTAAAGAAAAATAGGACATCTTAACCCTATTATATCTTACGGTATAAAGTTCTTTTATTTCCTTAATTATCTCTTTTTGAATAAATAACTGCATCGGATTAGGTGCATTATAAGCTTTAAGACGCTTTGTAATATCTTGCAAAAAAATAAGAGCCTCATGACCTATTTTTTTACCGTCTTTCATTAACTGCCATTCACGCCCTACTAAATCTTTTGCATAATTTTTAATATCTTGATAGAGTTCAGGTCTCATCTCTTGCGGAAGCCAACCTACACTATCGGCAAGCCTCATTAATACCGTAGATTCCGTTGCTACTACTTCTTGTGCTTTGTTAAAATTACCAAGTAAATAGATCAGCACAAAACCGGTCGATACGGCATACATACTCCCAACCGCTCCCGATAAAAAACCTCCTAAACTTCCCAGCTCTTGTCTCTGAACCTTATTGGGAATAATATGTTTCGTTAGATGTAAACATAGCCCGCAAAAGCTCATTAAAACGATGTTTATTATTAAAAATAAAACAATATTCGGAACTGTATAAATGAAGTCAATTATATGATTAAGCATAAGAATGCATTTCTAAAATTATTTTTTAACCGTGTCCTGCTGAATATTTATTCGAGTATCTTTTTTCAAATAATTAGCTGCAGCATTTTGAGCTATCTTTTTTTCTTGTTCAAAATCTTTAACTCTTTCCCATTCATCATTTTCAAAAGACTCAAGTAATTCTTTTTCCTCAGCATCTAGAATTATATTTGATATATTCTGTTTATTTTTCATATTTTGGCTTAGTATCTATGTCATTCACGCATAAGGCTAGTGTTGTTGCATGGCTCTGGATGTCATTCCCGCCTCTGCGGGAATGACATTGAGCGGGTTTTCTGAATCATACAACAACGCCTACGGTTGCTCGTAATGACAGATTACACCTCTATCTCCTCGAGTGTTATCGTAGAGTCGGCAAGTTTAGTTATTTTCTCAATTTTTAAACGGGCCTCTTTTAGTTTCTTTTCACAGTGATTCTTAAGCAAAACCCCCCGTTCGAAACTATTAACGGCAGACTCTAAAGTCTCTTGCCCGTTATCGATTTTCTTTACGATTTCTTCAAGTTCGTTTAAAGCTTCTTCAAAGCTAATATTTTCTTCTAAATTTTTAGTCATTTTTATTCTTTATGGATTGGTTAAGAGTCGGCGGTATTAACAATTTTTTTAATGCAGTACCGTCAAATGTCTTTTTGGGAGCAAACATATTTCCTTGCATTCTTATATTAAGATTAGTCAAAACATTTTTGTCATCAACGGGAGCGGCAAGCGGATTACTTGATCTAATAAGTTTAGCAGGAATATAAAAAGATAAAATAGAAGATGAATCTAATTCAAAATTATATATATTGATCGCTAAAGATGCAGCACTGCCGCTATATTGCGTTGCAAAATTTACATTCTTTAAAATCAGAATACCTTTTTGCAAATTAATATCACCGCTTATATTATTAATTTTATCGCTTCCTGTTGTTATAGCATTATTTATATCTTTATCAAGATTTTGTACGTTATAATCAGCACCGTTAATCTTCTCTATGAAAGAATCAATTGCAAAATTATTGATATTTATAGTATTTATAATAAATTGCGATTTTGTAGTAAGGTTATATAACTGATTCTGTAAGTCATTACCGCTAGTAAAGAAATTACCGTTTATACTAGCTTCACCGTTTAAAGTAGGAAATCCTTTGGGAAATAATGCCGAGAGCTTGCTTAAATCTATCGTATTTAAGGCATATACGAAATTAATAGAATAAGGGTCTAATAAGACGTTACCGCTACCTTGAAACTTCCCTTCTAACAATTCTGCTTCAATATTACTAAACTGTAATAAGTTATTATTGTTTTGCAAATAGAATTTAACATTTTTTAGCATCAAATCATTTTGCGATAATGATGTTAACTGCCCGTAAAGCTGCAGAGTAGCTTTATCTAAACTATAATTATGTACTAGTTTATTTCTTATATTAAGAAACCCTGCAGGGGTTAACAAATCAGTAGTAAGGCTGCCGTCTTTAATTTCTACTTTTAAAGAAGGCAAAACGCTAGAAGCATCTAAATCCCAGCTAGTAGATAAATAATTATCTTTAGTTTTTAAATCTAAATTACTGATTTTTACATTAGCAGGCATGATTTTAGCAAGTAGATTTATTTTATCGAAAATATATTCATTATATTTAACGCCATCAATTACTATATCAAGATTAGTTAGGTATTTTACCGTTCTGATCGGAATAAATTTACTTGGATAATCTAAGCTTTTCATATCTTCAGTCAGATTTTTAATAAAATCAAGAAACGGCGAAATAACCGGATATGTTTTACCTGTCAAATCAAGTGAAGATATATTAAGCATGATATTTAAACGAGGTGCTTGAGCAATAAATTTACTAGAAAAATTTCCTGATAGATTTAAGTCATCTGTTTTTAGTGATAAATTTTTAAAGAACAGATCTATTAAAGTTAATTTTAGATCTGAGGATAAAATAAACGGTATAGGATCTTTAACCGCTACATTATTAAGTCCAAAAATATTAAGCAGTGAATTTATATTATTATGCTTTAGATATATATTTCCGTCAAACATACTTCTTATAGAATTTTGAGTAACTGCTCCTGCAAATTTAAACTCACCGCCCGGTTTAATATTCCCCGAAAATTCATCTATTTTTAAAGTACCGTTTAATAAGTTAGAATTAAAAACTATTTTTTCTAACGATTCATTATTATTTAAAACTACTTCATCAATTGTAATATCGGTTTTAAGTAATTTATCGGCAAAAACAAATCTAAGATTCGAAGGAACAGTATCAAATGTTAAAGAAGAATTTGAGTTAAAAAGCGATGTTAAATCTATCTTAGGAAAATTTAATTTGACGTTACTTGTTATTTTATCGTTTTTAGCTAAATTAATAAAACCGCTACCGCTTATAAAAGGCGACGTGATATTTATATCTTTCAATTGTATTTCATCATCACCGTTTAGAATAGAGAATTTAATATCTACAGACTCATTTTGATTAAGCTTATTAAAAATATGGCTTAGATCGGGTAATATACTATATATTACCGATGCTAAATTTTTGATCTTATATTCGCCGACACCGCTCTCAAGCTTCATCTCTTTATAAATTTGCGATAATTTAAAGTCATAATCCTTATTATTTATATCTAAACTAAAATTTACTGATTCTTTATCCTCTTCAATAGAGCCGGAAATACTACCTACATCACCGCTAGCTTTAAATACGTAATCTAAAGATAATGGATTTTCTTTTTTTAATGAACAATTCGCAAAATTCAAAATAGAATAATTTTTTTTATTGATAATGCTTAAATTAGTAATATTAAGATTAATACGCTGTAATTTAAAAAAATCTTTTAATAAATCTTCATGATCATAGATATTTAAGCTCTTAGAATCGGAATAAATTTTTGCATCTAATATTTCTAACTCATTGACTTGCGGGCTAAATTTTATAAGAGATAATAAAGAAAAGTGAACTTTAATCTGCTCTAGCTCAAATTTTCCTTCTTCTTTTATTGATTCAATAACTAGGTAAGGCATAGGAAATTTATTCATCGATATTTTTCCGATATTTTCTTTTTCAACGCCTAAGTGACCGGTAAATTTATCGGCAACCGAATCATAATTAACAAAAGATAATGCACCGAAAACAACAAATACAAATAAAGAGAAACAAATTATTACAAACGCAGCTATTTTTTTTATCATGTTTAAAAATCTGTAAAAAAACTTTATAGTGTTTATTATTATATATAACTAGCAAAATTTAAAGGTAAATTAATGGATTCTTCAGAAAATTTAATTTTAGTCGGTGTAATAAAATCATGTCACGGCATTAAAGGTCACGTAATTTTAAAATCTTTTACGCAAGCAGCGGATAAAATATTAGAAAGAGAACTAATAAACGAACTTGGAGAAAAAGTAAATATTACTCTGATTAAACAAAATTCTAAAGGAGAATTAATTTGCAAGTTCAATAATATATCTGCCAGGAACGAAGCAGAAAGCCTAAAAGGCTATAAACTTTTTTGTTTAAGGTCAAACCTACCGGAATTGCTAGAAGATGAGTTTTATATAGCTGATTTACAAAACTTAACCGTATTAGACGAAAATAGTAACGAAATCGGTAAAATCAAGAATATTCTTAATTTCGGTGCAGGTGATATAATTGAAGTAGAATTTTTAGACAAAACAACTGAACTACTACCGTTTAATAAGGAACTTTTCCCCACTATAACTAATAATTACGTGGTGTTAGATTGTAAAAGAGAGGATTAATAGTTTAATTCTCACTCTTGTCATCCCGTGGCTTGTCCGACTTTGTTGCATGACTCGAAAAACCTGCTCGATGTCATCCCCGCGAAGGCGTTGTTGCGTGGATCGAAAAAGCGTTCGGTGTCATTCCTGCGAAAGCAGGAATCCAGAAAAAAAGTATAAGTACAGCAAAATTTTAAAATTAAAAGCTCGACTTATCTCGCTTTACGCTGGATTCCTGCTTTCGCAGGAATGACATATAGATCCACGCAACAACGCCGAATAAATTACGGGATGAAAGTGATGGAACTGAGGCATCAAGGCGTTCTTCCTCCGTTTTTACTACCGCTACCTCCTAAGCCTAAATCCGTACGTGGTTTTACTTGTTCTGAATAAGATGTTTTAGCTTTATCCTGTTCTGCAACCTTTCCTTCCAATACTGATCTATTTTCTGTTAGGTTCATCACATTATTATTTACTCCCGGCTTACTAGCATTATTGTCTCTTTCATATTGAATTACGGCACTTAATAGTTTTATTTTTTCATTATCCCCTAATCCGGATTGTTCAATAAATTTTTCTTTCGCTTCATATTCTTGTTTTGAATTATAAGTTCCTTGGGCTTCTTGACTTTTATATTCCGGTTCATATTGCTTATCTATCTCTTTATACCCCTCAACTAATTCTTTAATTCTTTGTTCCGATTCAGCTCTTTTTTCTTCGGCAGTTTTAAAATCATTACTTGATGAAAAAGCTTTTCTTATACTTTCGGCTTTATTAATTACAAACTGAGATACATTATTCAATATACCTGAAGTTTCTCTTACTACTTGTTCTTCTTTTGTCTCTAAAGCCTTTATAGCGGGATCGACAACATCTTTTAACGCATCGGTTACATTTTTTGCTGCACCATATAAATCCAGCTTAGTTTGTTCTAAATTTTGAGACAAATCTTTATTTAAATCTTGACCTTGTAAATCTTGCGTTAGACTCTGCGTTTCTCTTTCTAACATTGCTTCTTGAGCAGTAGCTGCAAAAATATTTTTTTCTTCCGGTGTTGCAGCACTTTGATTTACACCTTGAACAACTGCTTGACCAAGTTCAGAGGTTACCGCCGGACTTTCTTTGCCATCATAGACCCCGTTTACTAATTCTGCCGTCATTTGCTTTTTTTCCTCTAAGCCGGTAGCACTACCTGCAATGCCTTGCTCTGCAAATGCCGTAACGGTAGCTCTTTCGGCAGACGGCATAGTTTTATGAGTAGCTATAGTTTCACCGATGCTTTCAACAATTTTTGCTCGATCCTTAGCATCTAAGGAGCTTTCAGCAACTGTTTTTGTAATTCCTTCAACTATTTCCCCTTTTATTTCTGCTTTGGCAGGACCGTCTAAAACGTTTGTAGTAATATTTTTTAGTTCTGCAGCTTTAGCAATAGCGTTAAATGCAGGATTAACTAAAACCCCCTGAACTGCTGCTATTGTTTCTTCTTTTGCTTGTTCTGCTTTTTTTGTATCAAAATCATTTATACTTTGCGATTCTCTATCTATCCTTGTTTTATCTGCCACATCTTTCAGAGATTTTTTCTCTTCATCCGTAATACTGCTTCCATTAATAGCTTTTGAAACCGCATCAGTCATTTTTGATTTTACCGGAAGCTCTACATTACCGTCATGAATTCCGTTTACTAAACCTTCAGTCATTAGCTTTTTAGTTTCTAAATCAGCTTTATTTTCTATAACTCCTTGTTCTGCCGATTCCATGATTGCCTGTTTTTCCAGTAATATAGGCATATCATGTTCCGTTATAGCTTTTCCTATAGACTTCGCAATGAGAGCTTTATTTGGACTATCTAAATCGCTTTCAGCTACTTTAGCAGTAGTATTTTTAACAATTTCTGTTTTATCTACAACAACAAGCTCACTATCTAAAACGTTTTTAGTAATATCTTCAATAGCTTGCTTTGTGCTTTCTTGCTCTTTAAGGACTAAACCTACCTCTACTACTTTTTCTACTACCCGCTGTTTTTGGTTATCATCAAGAGCTTTGGTATTTAACGCAGCTTTTGTTACATTCGTATATATTTCTGCTTTATTCTTATCGGCTATATCACTATCTTTTACGGTATCTAATACCGCACTTACTCCTACTTCTTTTGTTTCCGCATTAAGAGTTGGACTATTTAATATTTCTTTAGTTAAATTACCTATATTTTCTAAAGCATTTTGACTTTCAAGAGCTTTGTTTGTGTTATCTTTAATTAAATCATTTTGCTGTTTAGGATCAGCTATATTTTCAAGATTTTTTAGGAAATCCTGCATAGCTTTAGATAAATCGGCAGCTGCATTAACTACCTGTTTTGGAATCCCCGTATATCCGCCCTGCTCAGGAATTACTCCAGACTCGGCTCTTTGCGGCTGAGGTGGTTGAGAAATCTCAGGCTGAACAGGCTGACTAGCAGGCGTTATCGGCGGTACTTGCTGAGGTTTAGGTATTTCCGTATTCTTAGTTTCAATAGGCTTTTCAACCGTAGGATTTACTTGCTGCGGGGTTACGGTTTGTTCTTGTTCTTTATCAAAATCCGGAGCTATTGTTTGCGATACGTCAATAGCCTGCCCTTTATTTATAGCAACTTCTTTCATCATTTCTTGATACTTACCTCGTGTAACGGGTAAAGTATAAATTTCACCACCATGCTCTATATAGCCTACTGCATCTTTACCATCTCCAAGGAACTTTATAGGCTGAGGCGAACTTACTTCTTTAAGCTTAGGAATACCGTTAGGCGGCGGCGTTGCTTCATAGTGGGCAGTAAAATACACCGCTTTCTCAACCGATGGAGCATTACCGTCTTTGTCGTGAGCTACTAAAGATAAATGCATTGTACCGCTTGCTTTTTCATCAAGCCGCACCGGAAAATCGATAGTTCTATATGAATTAATCGTAACCGGTTTACCGTTATGTCGTACGGTAACAGGATTAGTAGTATGGGTTGTTTCGTTTAAAGTACAAATTTCTGCACCTACTCCGTTTTTAACTATTTGTGATCTAGTGCTATCTTGAGTAGGACCGTCCCAGCTCATTTGCTTGAAGCCGCCCGGGTATCTTTCCGCACTAAACGTATTATGAATATTTCTATAGCCGTTTATTTCCATGGCTTCTAATTGCTTTTTAAGATCAGCATTTGTCAAAGCATTATCATATAGATCTCTTTTACTTTGATCGGCATTTAAAGTTTTCAGAAACTCTTTAAATTTTTCATCATCTTCAAGGTAAGTACCTAAGTCGGGATTTTTTTGCGGTTCTGCATTATGTTCGGCTAATAAATGCTCTCTTATTAACCTACGCTGCTCTTCTAAAATCTGTTTTCTGATAGCCTCGGTTATCGGATCGGTAATACCGTTATCGTCTATGTTTCCCGATAAAGTATTAAGAGAGGAAGTAGAACTAGGGGTATTAGAATCCTTAATAAAAAAATTATCCCCTGCTTGAGACGGGCTAGGAGGAGTAGTTTGATTTAAAAACTCTTTTTCCTCTTGTTCTAATTTTTGCTTTTCTTCTTCTATTTTATTTTCATCACTGTTTTTACTCATAAAACCTCTTAACTATAATTTTAAATTAATTTAATTCTAATAATAGTTTGGTAATAATAGCAAGAAAAAATTGAATTTTTATTGAGAAAGTTTAATAGATTTTTTATACTCTTTATTCAATTCTTTCACTGCCCAAAACCATATTAAACAGGTACCCGTAAATATAAACATTAAACATATTGAAATAGATTGGTAACTTGCAGAAGGTAAAATGATGAATACCAAGGATTGTAAAAATGCACTTCCTGATTTACCAAGCTTCGTACCAAGCACGTCAGCAGCTGCCTTTCCTTTTATCTTTATTTCTTTATCAAGAGGTACATAAGCCATTTCCTTTGTCGAATCAAATAATGTATATTTACTTGATTTACTGAGTACATTTTGAATAGCACCGATCGTTATTGCAATTAAAGCAGGATCGGTTAGGATAAAACTTGCTATAATTAAAGCAGAAAAACTTTCAAAATTATTAACGGCAAAAAATAATAAACCGGTAACAAACACGATTAACGGCGTAATGATAGCTGCCGTAAACCATCCAACTTTTCTAACTATATTTGAACCGAGTACAACGAACATAATCGTAAAAACTCCGGTATAGCTTAAATAACTACCGATAAAAGCAGCATATTCGGTTGGAGTTTTATAAATTTTAGTAGCTGCCGCTTTCCAAGGACCTTCCACTAAATTTATGGCAATACCGTAACAAATAAGCAAGGTGGCAATCAACCTAATATGTCTTGATGACAGAATCATTTGAAAACTTTCCGCAACGGTCATGGTTTTTTTCTTCGCTTTAAAACGAAGTAACGCCATATGCTCTTTATCTAATATCTTATGATTAAGTAACCAAAAAGTTTTAATACCGATTATTCCTAAAATTAATACTATACTTAATATAATCTGCACGGAAAGCGTATGGAACGAGCTTTGCAAAGCAAATTTATTACTCACATACTCATTAATACGGCTTAGATTTTCTAAGAATTGACCGGCTAAATAGATACCGGTTTGACTAAGTAATCCGAATAAAGGATAGAATCTTTTGGACTCCTCAACGGTAGTAACGTTATTCACAAACTGCCAGAAAAGTAATGCAAAAACTACATTTGGCCATAATTCGGCTATAATATAAAATAGCGAAAAACTCCATTTCGACAAAAGTAATATAAACCATTTTAAATTAGGCAGACTTATAATTAAATTTTGTGCAGTTACCTGATTTAAATGCAAAACTTCATGATTAGGGAAAATAACATAAGCAAATAGAGCAAAAAATGTCAGAAAAACAGATATTATTAAATAAAATATATTCTCTGCTTTCATAGTGTTAACAAGCTTCACGTAGATAGCCGTTACCAGCAAGGCCGAAGGCATTACTCCCCAAAATTTCAAAAACGAAATGGTTTCCGCTCCAATCATAGTAGTTACAATACTATCTTTTAAAGCTCTGATTAAATTTTGAATAAACAGAATACAAAACATTAATAAAGTGATAAATAAAAATTTAGAAACCTCATGACGCTCTATAGGCCAAATATAGTCTGAAAATTTATTTATTAATTTATTGATTTTATGGGGTGGATTATCTAGATTATGATCTGATGATGAAGAAGAATTTTTTAAGTTATTTTCGTTGATTGTCATTATTTTGGTCTAACCTAAACTATATAATCGGCTAGAATTATATACTAAAGGTTTTTTAAATTTAAGTCAAGTTAAAAGCAGATGGAAGGTTACTGGTTAAACATATATAAACCAAGAGGCATAAGCTCGGCTAAAGCCGTTAGCATGGTTAAAAAAATACTCGGAAACGTCAAAATAGGACATAGTGGAACCCTAGATGTAGAGGCAGAAGGAGTATTACCTCTTGCAATCGGTGAAGCTACAAAATTAGTGCAGATGCTGATTGATGCTAAAAAAGCCTATATTTTTACTATGCAGTTTGGAAAACAAACCGATAGCGGCGATTATGCCGGCACAGTAATAGCAACAAACGATCACATTCCCTCTAAAGAAGATGCTTATTCTATAATTTCAAAATTTATAGGTAATGTAACTCAAACACCATCGGCTTTTTCTGCTCTTAAAGTTAACGGCGTAAGAGCTTATAAATTAGCAAGAGAGGGTAAACCGGTCGAACTAAAATCACGAGAGATAACAATTTATGATCTCAAATGTCTTGATTACGATGCAAAAAATAAGACCGCTACCTACTACACCGAATGCTCAAAAGGTACTTATATAAGGACTTTGGCAGAAGATTTGGCATTATCCTTGCAAAGTTTAGCATTTGTGATAGAATTACGCCGTACTCAGGTTGGAATTTTTACAGAAGCAAATGCTATCCGAATTAATTCGCCTGACGATCTTAACAAAACTTCCCTTGAGGAACAAAGTATAAAGATAGAAGCAATACTGGACGACATCCTGGTTCTTGATGCGACCGAAGAACAAGCACAAAAAATTAAATACGGTCAGAAATGCCTGTTTGATTATGATAAAGACGTTAATCTATTATGGATACGTCATAAAGGAAAATTGCTTGCAATCGGTAGCTTATCAAATACCGCAGATACTTCAAAAGTTGGCAGTCAAATAAGTGGTGAGCCTGCGGAGCGTATATTAATACATGAGCACAGGCGAATCCCGAAATTTGACGTACCAAATCTTGAAGTATCAAAGGTATACAAGAGTTGCTTTAATTCTTTAAGAGTATTTAATTTATAAAAATAAGGAGAAATTATCGATGTCGATTACACAAGAACGTAAACAACAATTAATCAAAGAATACGCCATAACAGATAATGATACCGGTTCAAGTGCGGTACAATGTGCCATTTTAACCGAGAGAATCACCAACTTAACCGAGCATTTTAAGTCTAACCATAAAGATCATACTTCAAGACGCGGATTATTAATTTTAGTCGGACGTCGTCGTAGATTACTTAATTACATTAAGAAGAATAGTTTAAGTGAATATTTAGACTTGATAAGTAAGCTTGGAATTAGAAAGATAAAATAAGGTACTATGTCATCCCTGCGTAGGCAGGACTTTGTTGCATAGATCGAAAAACCCTTTCGGTGTCATACCGTGGCTTGTCCACGGTATCCAGAAAAACAACTAAAAATATCAATATTATTGATATTTTTAACTGGATCCCGTGAATAAATCACGGGATGACAAGAGTGAAAATTATCCATACAATAAAACCCTTTTGCGGGGATGACACAAAAATATAAATATGAAATGAGATAATATATAATGTTTAATGAAATAACTAAAAGCGTTACATGGGGCGGTCAAACCCTTGAAATCAGCACGGGTAAGATAGCTCGCCAAGCTGACGGAGCGGTTGTCGTGAAAATGGGGGATTCGGTTTTATTATGTACTGCCGTAACTGCTACTAAAGCAAAAGAGGGGATAGGATTTTTCCCTTTAACAATTAATTATAGAGAAATGGCATATGCTGCCGGCAAAATACCGGGCGGCTTTTTTAAACGTGAAGGTAAAGCTTCGGATAGAGAAGTTTTAGTATCACGTTTAATAGATAGACCGATTAGACCGTTATTTCACCCTGCTTTTGTCAACGAAACCCATGTAACTTGTACCGTTCTTTCATACGACCCAAAATCACCGGTCGATATGCTTGCAATTATCGGTGCTTCGGCTGCTCTTGCCCTTTCCCCTGCCCCTTATTTAGAAATAGTTGCTGCAAGTAAAGTGGGCTTAATAAACGGTGAATTTGTTTTAAATCCTTCACTTGAATTACTAAAAACCAGTGAACTTGACTTAGTTGTAGCAGGAACTAAAGACTCGGTAATGATGGTTGAGTCGGAAGCAAGCCTACTTTCGGAAGAAAAAATGCTAGAAGCCGTAAAATTTGGTCTCGAAAGTTTTCAGCCGGTAATAAAAATTATTAATGAGCTAGCTGCTGAAGCTAAAAAACCAAAATTAGAGATGCAAGATTTATATCCTGCCGAATTAAAGAACGAAATTAAAAAATTATTCGGTAGCGAAATTGAGCAAAGCTTTCAAATTAAATCGAAACAAGAACTTAGTGCGGCACTTAAAGCAATACCCGAAAAGGTTCTTTTGCATTTTGCCGGTGATCTAGAAAGTAAAAAATATAATAACTACCAAATAGATTCGGTTTTAAAATCGGTTGAAGCAGATATATTACGCAGTGATATTTTAGAAAAAAACAAACGTATTGACGGACGCACCACCACCGATATAAGACAAATTAATTGTGAAATAGGATTACTACCTTGTGCTCACGGTTCGGCTTTATTTACTAGAGGCGAAACACAAAGTTTAGTTAGCACTACATTTGGAACTAGTTTAGACGAACAAATAATTGATAGTTTAGAAAGTGAATATAAAGAGCGTTTTATGCTTAATTATATCTTTCCGCCCTACTGCGTTAATGAAGCAATGCCGATGAAAGCACCGGGACGCCGTGAAGTCGGTCACGGTAAGCTTGCATGGCGTGCTATTAACCGAGTGCTACCAAGTAAAGTTAATTTCCCGTACTCTATTAGAATAGTTGCCGAAACCACTGAATCTAACGGCTCTTCTTCAATGGCAACCGTGTGCGGTAGCTCGCTTGCTTTAATGCAATCCGGCGTTCCGATAAAAGCACCGGTAGCAGGTATTGCAATGGGACTTGTGAAAGAAGGCGACAAATTTGCCGTATTATCCGATATTCTCGGTGATGAGGATTATTTCGGCGATATGGACTTTAAGGTTGCAGGAACTAGCGAAGGAATCACGGCACTACAAATGGATATTAAAATATCCGGCGTAAATTTTGATATAATGAAAATAGCCTTAGAGCAAGCACGACTTGGACGTTTACATATCCTTGAACAGATGAATAAAGTAATCAGTAAACCGAATACTGAACTTAGCAAAAACGCTCCTACCACGACTACTATAAAAATTGATAAAGATAAAATTAGAGATATTATAGGTCCGGGCGGCAAAATAATAAAAGAAATTTGTGAAACTAGCGGAGCTAAAATAGATATAAGCGATGACGGTACCGTTTCGATTTATGCTCCGGATAAAGAAAAGCTAAAAATCGCATTAGATAGAGTTAAAGCTATTGCTATCGAGCCTGAAATCGGAGAAGTATTTAACGGCACGGTGATGAAAATATTAGATTCAGGTGCTTTCGTTAATTATTTAGGCAGTAAAGACGGTTTTGTTCACATCAGCGAAATTGCCGAAGAAAGAATAGAATCGGTTAGCAGCGTTTTAAAGCAAGGTGATGTAGTAAAAGTTAAACTTATCGGCTTTGATAATAAGGGAAAAGCAAAATTAACCATTAAAAATGCTCTTAAAGAAAAGCCGGTAACTACTCCAAAACCAAAAGAGGAAGTTAAAGAAAATCCCGAGCCAGAAAAACGTGAAGCTAGCAAAAAACGTTCTTGGAATGAGGATAATAATGCCGAAGCTACCGACGTAATTAAGGAACGAAAGTATTTTAATTAGGGCGTCTTATGTCGTGTAGACGTTGCCCACGCCCACGTGGATCGAAAAAACCTGCTCGGTGTCATACCGTGGCTTGTCCACGGTATCCAGAAAAAAAAATATTTGATAAAATAAACATATAAAAAACTAAATTTTTTATATGTTTTACTGGATCCCGTGAATAAATCACGGGATGACAGTGGTGAAACCGATCCATGCAACAAAGCCATAATTTTCTCGCAATGACGATTTTTTGTAAAAACCACAATGACTAACACAGACAATTATCAAATTATTGCTAAAAGGGTTATTTCTAGTGAAGCTAGTGCTTTAAAAAAATTATCGGAAAATATACCTGAAGATTTTAGTAAGATTGTAAAATTTCTCTTATCTTTCAAAGGACGGTTAATCCTAACCGGTATGGGTAAAAGCGGTTATATCGCAAGAAAAATAGCCGCTAGCTTTTCCTCAACCGGTATGCCGTCCTTTTATTTACACCCTGCAGAAGCAAGCCACGGTGATTTAGGAATGATTACCGAAAGCGATTTAGTAATTATGCTATCTAATTCCGGCGAGACTAAAGAATTATTTAATATAATGCATTATTGCAAAAATTCCTCTGTAAAGATCGCCTTAATGACTATGAATAAAAACTCTACGCTTGCTACAAATAGTGATTTTTTATTAGTAATCCCTGAATATCCTGAGGCTTCTATAATAGGAGCTCCAACTATTTCCTCCTTAATAATGTTATCTCTTGGCGATGCATTAATGACTGCCGTACACGAAGAACGCGGTTTTACAAAAGATAATTTTAGAATTTATCATCCCGGCGGTAGTATCGGAGCTAATCTAACAAAAATTAAATACCTAATGCGTAGCGGTGATGAAGTGCCTGTAATATATGAAGGTACGCCCTTTGCCGAAACTATAATTGTTATGAACAAACAGCGTTTAGGTTGCACGCTCGTAACGGACAGAAACAAAAATTTAGTAGGTATTATAACTGATGGTGATTTACGTCGTCATATTAATGATCAAATTCACTTAAAAACTGCTGCCGACATTATGACCGAAAACCCTATCCAAATTTCATCCGAAATATTTGCAAAAGAAGTTTTAAGTTTAATGAAAACCAAAAATATCACTAGCTTACCGGTCGTTGACGAGAATATTATTAAAGGTGTAGTTCATATTCACGATCTACTAAAAGCGGGAGTTAACTAGTAATTTATGCCTTCCTCTTACAAACGACGAAAGAAATTTTGGAAATATGCTTATTTCCTCATAATTATCGGAATTGTGTATATAGGGTATATATTAATTAAAAGTAATCATAATTCCGATAAAGACGATATCAATACTAAGCAAAAATTAACTTCAAAAAACCTTAATCTAAAATATAACATTATATTAAAAGATTCGATTTTTGAAGGAGTAAACAAAAGCCTAAACGCTTATACAATTAGAGCTAAGGAAGCTATAAAAGAGTCGGATAATAAATATAAACTAGATATCATAAACGCCGTTTACGATGTAAATAAAGAACAATCGGTTAATGTATATGCTAAAGAAGGTTTTTTAAACGAAGAAGCACGTATATTAGATCTAAAAAATGATGTAAAACTTTATTTTGACGATATAATATTTGATACTGATTATGCTAGAATTGATTTAATAAATAGAAATATAATAAGTAACTCCCCTGCTAAGTTATTTTATAAAAATTCTTCTATTACTTCTGATAGCTTTAATACCGAAAACGATAATAACATTATAATTTTTAAAGGCAATGTCTCTACTAACATTAATTTATCGGACTATTAACCTAGCATTATTTCTTATTATTAGTACTGAGATAAATGCTAAAGAAATCTCTAATCTGCATATTACTTCCGATACTTTAATTATTAATCGGGTTAAGCAGAAAGCTGAGTATCTTGGCAATGTCGTAGTTTATTTTGATGATGCAATACTTAAAACAGAAAAATTATATATTATTTACAAAACGGTAAATAAAGAAAATACTATAGATTATATAGAGATCCCTACTAAGTTAGAAGTTGAGAAAAAAATAAATAATGAGTTTTTACTTGCCGATTCCGCTAAATATTTCTTAGATAATAAGCAGCTTATTTTGCTCGGTAACGTAATATTGCAGCGTGACGATAATATTTTAAAAACCAACAAACTTATTTATTATGTAGATCTAAAAACAATAACAAAGAAATAAATGGACAGCTTAGAAGTTAAACATATATCAAAATCCTATAAAAAAAGGAACATATTAAACGATGTTTCCCTTAATATAAAACAAGGGGAAATAGTCGGGTTGTTCGGACCGAACGGTGCCGGTAAAACAACTTGTTTTAATATTATTATCGGTTTAATGAAACCCGATTCCGGACAATTACTTTTAAACGATATAAATATTACTAATTTACCGATTTATTTAAGAGCAAGACTCGGAATAGGATATTTACTTCAAGAACCTTCGATATTCCGAGGGTTATCGGTAGAAGATAATATCAAAGCCATAGTTGAGATATCTGAAAATGATAAGGAAATAATAGAGCAGAAAACCCATAATCTATTAGAGAAATTTTCTATAGTTCATTTAAAGGATTTATCGGCTGCTAGCTTATCAGGCGGCGAAAGACGCAGGCTTGAAATCGCACGCTCGCTTGCAATAGAACCGAAATTTATCATGCTTGACGAACCTTTGGCGGGTATAGATCCTCTCGCCATCGCCGACATAAAAAACCTAATTACTTATTTACGTGAGTTTAATATCGGTATTTTAATTACCGACCATAACGTACGTGATACTTTAGATATAGTTGATCGTGCTTACGTTATTTTCGAAGGCGAGGTATTATTAGAAGGTACGGCAAAAGAAATAGCGAATAATAATAAAGTTAAGAAAGTATATCTAGGCGAGAGCTTTAATTTTTAGAGTATCGGCAGTATAATTATTCCCTCAAAAGAGTTGTTGTGTGGATCGAAAAATACATTCGGTGTCATCCCGTGGCTTGTCCACGGGATCAAGAATAAAGCGAGATAAATCGAGCTTTAATTTTAAAAATTTACTGCACTTATGCTTTTTAATTACTGGATCCCGTGGACAAGCCTATAGT
>DYDX01000071.1 GCA_020404425.1 Rickettsia endosymbiont of Pyrocoelia pectoralis | reverse complement strand
TCCAAGAAAAGTGTAGTATCAACGATTGAAGTAGTATTTTGGTCATTTTGTGCCAACGAAATTCTTACCTTATACTACTTCACTTCTCTTATTTCAAGCCTGCTTGACTCACTTATTCTCTAATTTTGTCCGGTACTATAGGACAAGCCACGGGATGACACCGAACGCTTTTTCGATCTACGCAAGAATGACACTTTCCAGAATATACTCCTAGTAAATGAAGAGTTGGTAGACGAAGCTCAATTTGGAAAAGAGCTAGGAGTTCATAAGGCAAGGAACGCAGCGTACAAAAGTACGTGAGTACCGAAGCTCTTATAGAACGACGACTTGCAGCTAAATTCAAAAAGCTTCAGACAAGATGAATTTAAAGGTGAGCCTGCGGAGCGTACACTTAGTACGTGAGCACAGGCGAATCCTGTAAAATTCGCTTGTATCAAGTTTTTTGAATTAGCTGTAGCCAATTTTTCAAATTCAGCGAGTATACTCCTAATTAATCTCTTCGATTTGTTCCTCTAATGGTTCCAAGCCGTATAATGATATCATACGCTCAAATACTCTACCGGCAGTAGGGGCAGCCGTCCAGCTTGCCGTTGCAAAGCCGAAACTTTCTTTAGTCGGTTTTGGTTCATCAAATCTAATAAAAATAACATATTGCGGGTTTGATGCGGGCAACATACCTAAAAATGAAGACGCTCTACTATTCTTTAGATATTTCTTTTTACCTCCGGCACCTTGCGAAAGTTTTTCTGCCGTACCGGTTTTACCTCCGACAAGATAGCCTTTTACTTCTGCTCTTTTGCCGTTACCCTCTTTTATTACCGATCTGAATAATTTTCGCATTTGCTTAGAAGTATTTTCGCTAAAAACCCTTGTACCTGCTACTTTCTCATCTTTTCTTTTTAATAAAGTAAGATCATATAAAGTACCGCCGTTAACAACCGGTAGCATCGCTCTAACAAAGTGCAAAGGACTGATTGAGATACCGTAACCGTAAGACATAGTAACACTAGTTAGCTCATTCCACCTTGCCTCGGAAGGAAATAACGGAGTGCCTCGTTCAGGTAATTCTATTTGTAATTGGTCTAACAAACCCAACTTTTTTAGGTATTTTTTAAAATTACTTTTTCCGATTTCAAGCATAATTTGACTTGTACCGATATTAGAAGAATGCACAAAAATCTCAGGCACACTATGCCATCCTTGCCTTGGCGTATAATCCTTAAGCTGGAATCCGCCTACTTTCATATAGCTAATATCATAAGCATCATTCATATTTATGACGCCGCTATCAAAACCGACTGCCATAGTTAGCGATTTAAATACCGATCCCATTTCGTAAATGCCAAGACTTGCCGTATTAAATAACTCTTCCGGCTTTGCTAAACTCGGATAATGAGGGTCAAAGTCAGGTTTATTTACTAATGCTAAAATCTCTCCGCTATTAGGATCTGCAATAATACCTACTGCTCCTATGGCATTAAATTGCTTAAAAGTCTTTTCAATCTCTTCGCTCAAAATACTTTGAAGCCTTACGTCAATTGATAATTTGAGAGGTTCTTTTTGATTCTTATGATCACTTAAATTAAGGTCGGAATTGGTTAAATATTTATCGTAAGCAAGTTCAAGCCCGCTTAAGCCCGTTAAATCCCTACCGACGTAACCGACAACGTGAGATAATAAATTGGAAAAAGTATAAATACGTTTCTGCTCTTCTTCAAACTCAAAACCAAGCAACCCCAAGCTAGTTATTTTTTCTTGCTGACTCGGCAATAAATCCCTTTTAACCCATATAAAGCTTTTATTTGACTTAAGCTCTGCAAGCAATTTAGCTTTGTTAATATCGGGCAGAATCTCGGCAAGCTTTCTTACGGAAGTTTCAGGATCAAGAACTATCTGAGGATTAGCAAATAATGAGGCGGAGGGTAAGTTAACGGCTAGTAAATTATCGTTCCTGTCTACTATCTCTTTTCTAAATTTATTATCTTTCTTCAAAGAATTGGCATTTCTGTCGTAAATATTTGTAGCAACAATTATTAACCTATAAGATAATCCACAAAAAATAAAAGCAAATCCGCAAATAACTATTAATAATCGGATTTTTGTATTTCTACTACAAACATTCCAAAATATCAGACTTTTAAAAGCAGGTTTCCATTTCTCCAAAATTTGTTTCATATTTTATTTTATAATATTCGATTGGTTTCCGTCATTGCGAGGAAAAACTGCAAGTTTTGACGAAGCAATCCAGTAAAAAATTCTGATTCACAGAATTTTTTTTATTATTTTCCTGGATTGCCACGTCGCTTCGCTCCTCGCAATGACAACGAAGTATCCACGCAACAACCTACTCGCAATGACGATTCTATCGAGTAACCCTACTTGAAACGGTTTGAATATATTTATTATTAGTAATTCTTTTATAACGCCATTTACTACCTTTCGGGATGCTAATATTATTATCAAACCTAATATTTTCAGTGGTCGGAGCTAACGGGTCTTTTATCATCTGACATGATTTTACCGTCTCTAAGCTCAAATAAGCCGTTGTAAGTTTTCTCAATCTTGCAGGCGAAAGCAAATAAGCCTTTTCTGCTTTTAGAATATGAATATTTTTATTCTCGTTATTTATTTGCTTTGAAACACTACTTAACTGATAATTAAGAGTTGAAACCTTTTCTTTTATACTAAACAAACTGCAAACTGCTATTATTGTTATTAATAATATTAAGTAATGAAATTTTTTTATACTCATAATTTATTCTTACTCATATATCTTTTTCGCTGCCCTAAGCTTTGCCGATCTTGACCTAATATTTAGGTTTATTTCTCGATCTGACGGTGCTAGAGCTTTATTAGTAATAATCTTCAGCCATTTACCCGGATTTATCACCAATTCCTCTTTAGCATATTTTGACCTTGCTACGGGCTTTTCAGAGTTCTCTTTAAAGAAGCTCTTAACTATCCTATCTTCTAGCGAATGGAAAGACACTATAACTAAACGCCCGTCTTTCTTTAATATATTTTGTACATTTGCTAAAAATCTTTCTAGCTCGCCAAGCTCGTCATTTACGTAAATCCTGATAGCCTGAAAAGTCTTGGTAGCCGGATCGATTTTGCCTTTTTTAAACCCGATGCTACTGCGAACGATTTCCGCTAACTTGCCTGTACTATCGATTTTTGCCGTTTTCCTATATTCCGCAACTTTCTTAGCTATTCTTCGTGAAAAAGTCTCATCACCGTATTTGTAAATTATATCGGCTAGCTCTTTTTCTTCTGCCGTATTTACAAATTCCTCGGCACTTAAACCGCTATTACTCATACGCATATCAAGCGGACCGTCATGTAAAAACGAAAATCCCCGCTCACCGCTATCTAGCTGCATCGAAGAAACCCCTAAATCCAGCACTATACCGTCAAACTTCCTTGACCCTAGCTTCTCAAAACAATCGGCAAAATTTGTCTGCACAAACTCAAACCGATCTTTATAACTTACTTTAAGTTCTGCCGCCCTTTTGGCAACATTCGGGTCACGATCCAAAGCTGTGACATAACAGTCACAACTTTCTAATATTGCCGTGCTATATCCACCTGCTCCAAACGTACAATCCAAATAAACTTCACCGGCTTTTGGAGCTAAATTTGCCAGCATCTCGTTTAGCATCACGGGAATATGATCTTGCTTCATTAATTCGCATTCCTTAAAGTTAAGCGTTTTTCGTGAGCAATCTTCCGAGCAGAGCTTAAATATTTCTCAAAATTCTGCGGTTGCCAAATCTCAAAAATCACCCCCTTACCTACAAAACATGCCTGCTCTGAAATACCAGCATGCTGCATTAAACCTTGCGGCAATATCACTCTTCCCTCCCCGT
Source organism: Rickettsia endosymbiont of Pyrocoelia pectoralis (assembly GCA_020404425.1). Taxonomy (GTDB): domain Bacteria; phylum Pseudomonadota; class Alphaproteobacteria; order Rickettsiales; family Rickettsiaceae; genus Rickettsia. The sequence goes on along the minus strand of DYDX01000071.1, from coordinate 2,338 downwards.
CAAACGAAAGCTGCACGGCTTCCCCGAAGATCATAGTCTCGAAAGCATCACGCTCTTCGGAATAAGGGTCAAGCGTCTCAATCATCTGCCTTAATTTCTCGATATGCGAAATACCGCACGCCTCTATACAATTATTTTTAATGGAAGGATAAGCGATTATACCGTTAAATAATTCTTTCCCCAGTACCGCACGGTAATTTGCCGGTACCGACACCCTACTCTTTTTATCAACACCATTTATATAATTCGATAAAAATACATTCATTGGTATTATTTGGGTTAATTTGGTATTTCATGGTAATTTGTAGGATATTATAGGAATATAACGGAGTCAAGCGTTTTTAATAGATAAGAGTTAAATTATTAACTTGTATTTCAAACTGAACTAAACTAAACTAGTTTAAACTAGGTAAAAATTTAAAGGTTTAAAATGCAATTAGTTAACATTCACAATGCGAAAACTCATTTATCCGAGTTAATAAAATTAGCTGCAAACGGTGAAGAAATAATTATATGTAAATCAGGTAAGCCTACCGTCAAACTAGTACAATATAATTCTAAGAAACAGCCCCGCAAACCTGGATATTGGGAAGGCAAAGTTGTTATAAAACAGGGTTTTGATGACTTGCCCAAAGATTTTATGGATTTTTTTGAGTAATACTTTCAGATGAGATACTTATTAGATACACATATTTTATTACAGTGGCTAAGTAATGATAAAACTTTACCGAACAAAATAGCAGAAATTATAACTAATCCTGATAATATAATTTTTGTAAGCAGTGTAAACACATGGGAGATTACTATTAAAAAATCTTTAGGAAAACTAGAGGCTCCAGATAATTTAGAAGATGCTATTGAAGCTAATGAATTTCAAAAATTACCGATTTCTATAGCACATAGCACTTATATTGCAAACTTGCCATTACACCATAAAGACCCATTTGATAGGCTATTAATAGCTCAAGCAATAGTAGAAGGCTTAACTTTGTTAACTTGTGATGATCAAATCCCTAAATATTCAGTACATACAATGAAAGGCTAGAATAAAAAACATCAACCTTAAAAATTCATATTATTTAATATATTAATTTAGTTTTAATAATAAGAGCAAAGGGTTCATGTATAATAATTCCAGAACATTCACAAAAGGAGGAGCGATTGGTTACCTAACGGAAGGCTTTAGCTACCCCATGGGAAACCATAATAACGGTGTTAGCTATTATGCTAGGAGGAATATTATTAATATTGAAAAGATTTTAGCCTCATCTTCTCCTATTACGCCAAAGGTTTTATTTGATGCAGTTAACCAGCACAAATCATATATGAATCCCGATAATCTGAAACTCCTTCTTGAAAAGGCTTTTGCTCAAAACAATATTGACCCTAATATTAAAAACACTGACGTCTTCGGCTACACTCTTCTACATTTGGCACTACATTCTCCTGATATAGTTAAATTTTTACTAGAGAAAGGAGTTAGTCCTAATATTCCTGATAATTTCGGAAATACTACTTTAGATAAATTAATGATTAACGATAATATAACAAAGCAAAATCGTATAATAGTAACAGAACTTCTTCTACAATACGGTGCTTTAACAGAGTTAAAAAATTCAATTGGTTGGACAGCTATTCAGTCGGCTGTTATTTACAAACATATAGAAACAGTTAAATTATTAATATTATCCAGAGCTAACCTTAATGTAGTAACTCCACATTCTTATTATCATAAGCCAAATAAAAATTTAATAGAGCTAGCACCCCAAAAATCACCTGAACTAAAAGCTTTTTTGAAAATTGCTATAGCGTGCAATAATAATGATTGGGGCGTAGTAGACAAGTCCGTTACTACTGAAGATATACAATAATTTGCAGAGTGGAAAATATCAATAAAGCTTGAAAATTCTAGTTTGTTTTCTAAACATTTAAATGAATTATGTAACCTCAAAAATTTCCTATTAACCAAAGAAGAATTTAAGGAAAGTGAATTTATAGGAAAAATAAACAATAATTTAAATCCATATATCACTTTAAAAAAGTTACTGATTTTTAAAATGGTTGAACAGCCTGAAATATACAAATATGAAGCCGGTATTTTACCTGAAGATTTAGAAGCCGACCTTAGAGATTATGAGCTTAAATTAACGGGCGTTGTGGAAGCGGAAGAAAGCCATTCCGAGGTTTGATTGGTTTTACCACTGTCATCCCGTGATTTATTCTATAGTACCGGACAAAATTAGTTACTAAGTTGAAAGAGAGTAAAGTTTTTATCATAAAAAAAGATTTTATTAATCAAAGAATAAATCTTATTAGTAGATTTAGTCAAGCAAAGTTT
>DYDX01000070.1 GCA_020404425.1 Rickettsia endosymbiont of Pyrocoelia pectoralis | reverse complement strand
GCATACAAAAGATAAAGCAGTACTCTCGGCATATGAAGCAATTGAACAGTTTAATTGGAATGAAGCAGAATATGACAATTATATTAAAGCAATGCTTGCCGCTCAAAGTGAAGAAGCAACTAATATTAGTAAATATAATAAGGGCAAAGAAGACGGGATAGAAGAAGGAAAAATCGAAAGTAAAATTGAAATCGCAAAAAACTTATTGCTTGCAAATATAGATATAAACATAATATCTATATCAACCGGGTTATCAGTTAAAGAAATAGAACAACTAAAAAATAAATAAAAAGAAAATATATGTCATTACTTGATGCAAGTCCGATTTATAAACCTTTTTCATATCCTTGGGCATATGAAGCTTGGCATACACAGCAAAAAATTCACTGGTTGCCAGAAGAAGTGCCGCTTGCCGATGATATTAAAGATTGGAAATATAACTTAACGCCCGGTGAAAAGCATTTACTAACTCAAATATTTCGTTTTTTCACGCAAGCCGATATTGAAGTAAATAACTGCTATATGAAGCATTATTCGCGTGTATTTAAGCCGACTGAAGTGCTAATGATGCTGTCGGCTTTTTCTAACATGGAAACAGTACATATTGCAGCATACTCGCATTTACTTGATACGGTAGGTATGCCTGAAGCCGAGTATTCGGCATTTCTTAAATATAAAGAAATGAAAGATAAATATGATTATATGCAACAATTCGGCGTTGAAACTAAAGAAGATATTGCGGCTACTCTAGCAGTATTTGGAGCTTTTACGGAAGGATTGCAACTATTTGCTTCCTTTGCGATCATGCTTAATTTTCCTCGTTTTAATAAGATGAAAGGTATGGGGCAGATCATTGCTTGGTCGGTTCGTGATGAAACGCTTCATACTAACTCAATTATTACACTTTTTAAAACTTTCGTTAGAGAAAATCCGGAAGTTTGGACGGAAAATTTACGTAAACGTATTTATGAAGCTTGTACAACTATAGTACATTTTGAGGATGCGTTTATCGAGCTTGCTTTTGAAGTAGGCGGTATCGAAGGTTTAACCGCATATGAAGTAAGACAATATATTCGCTATATTGCCGATCGCCGCTTGATGCAGCTCGGACTTAAAGACGTATATTTAGTTAATCACAATCCGCTTCCATGGCTTGATGAAATGCTAAACGGCGTTGAGCATACTAACTTTTTTGAAAATAGAGCAACGGAATATTCCAAAGCTGCAACAACCGGTTCATGGGAAGAGGTATTTGCTAAGATGGATAAGAGAGCGTAGTCGTCATCCAGTAAAAAATTCTGGCTTATAGAATTTTTATTATTTTTATGTATTGCCGCAGCCACTTCGTGGCTTCGCAATGACGGTATCTATGCTTAGTTAGCAATCTCAATAATACTCCTGCAATAATCTTATTGCTTTTAAAATAATCTATTGTATGTTTTGGTTAATTTAATCTAAATTAATTAACTATATATGCCTAAAAAACATCACAAAAAGAAACTCCCAGCACAAGCAGTGCAACGAAATGATCCTTCTACTTGGAACATTAATCAAAATAATAGAGAATATGTAAAAAATAATACAATTAAGAAAGATAAAATTGTACTAAGTGCAATTTTATCACAAGATTTAAGTGCAGCAAAACAATTTATAGAAAAAGGCTTTACGATTCCAAAATCTCAAGATTTAGTAGAAGAATTTTATAGCGATTTGCTTCAAGAAGATAATGTAGAATTACTTAAATATTTGATTGAGGAACTAAAGTTTGATTTAAAAGATTTAGAGTTTATTGATAGTAATACATTATTAACTTTGGCAGTTTCTGCCGGTAGCTTTAAATGTACCGAATTACTCTTAGCAAAAAATTTTGATCCAAATCAACCCGGGTTTGCAGCTCGATTCTTAGATGGGCTTAATTGCTGTTCTTCATTGCAAGTAGCAATAATGTTTAATAAGCCTAAAATTGCTAAATTATTAGTGCAAAATAATGCCAAATTTGATATGGACAGTCTTGTTCGTTTGACAGAATCAAGAATTCCAGTTAAAGAGGCGGATAATATATTAAGCGTTCTACCCGAAAAAAATAAACTAGAATTCAAAAAAATATATATATCCTTAAGAAAAGGCATAAAACCTGTACAATTACAAGAAGGAACTTTTATTAAGAATGGTAAAATCGATTTATATCATAAAATAATGAATAATTATTACAAATTAATTATTTTAAAAGATGATACGGCATTACCTGATATAATTAACGATGGTGAGAAGTTAGTTAATAGAAATTTTATAAAGTTAGAAAATGCAAATTCTGCAGATAAAGAATTTATTAGTGAAACGATATCACATTTATTAAATTGTTTAACTGATATTTATAGAATACTGGAAATAGAATATCAAAAACACGAAAAATTTGAAAATTTTTTAGTAGAATCGTTAGATAAGCATAATGATGAATCTTTTATATTAGAGTTTACAAAATTTTTAATGAAAAGATATAATAATGGAGCAAATCCTGAAAAATCTATAAAGTATGGAGAAAAAATTTATTCTATCTTAAGCAAAACTGAAGGTAATATCAAAGAAAAATATACTGTATTAACTCAATTAACCACATATTGTGATTTAGTCAAAAATCCAAATAAATCAAACTTATATAATAAAGAATTAGAGAAATTAAGGAATAATATCCCAAATATTGAGGAAATAGCTCTACTTGATCTTGATTCACTTTTGGAGGGAAAAATCCAAGATGAGCTACCGGAACTTAATATTCTCTTTAGTAAAATAATTATGTACGATGAAGTTGAAAAGAAGCTAGAAGATTATCAATTAAACGGAGAATGGAAAAAGGGATATAAATTTTTAGAAGAAATACGTAATAAACCGGTTCATAATACTACGTGGGGAGCCGGTGCATTTAACTGGTTTAAAACTCATAATCATCCGAACTTAAAATATTATGAGTTTATCTTTTATTATTATAAAAATAAAAATTCTTTTGAGGCTGAGCAAATTCTAAAAGGTTTTTATGATCAAGCTACAACAAGTGAAAATAAAATATGGCTAAAAAATATCCATAAACTTTATGAAATTATAATATATCGAGCATTGGATGATAATGATCTTAACAAGATAAAAGGCTGTCAAACAGATTTAAATAAACTGCCTTCAACTGAAAATATTAAAGTTTTAAGAAAAGCCTTAAATTTTTGGCTTAGCGAGCTAAAGAAACAGCAAACATCTGAGCAGCTAGAGAAAGTAGTTGAGCCTAAAATAGATAAAGATATAGTTGAGGAAACTACAACTGTTTTTCAAGAAAAGGTTTGCAAAGAATCTTTAGAGGAAATTACATTACGTTTACCCAAAGAACTTAGTGTAACTTTTGAGGAAATAGAATTATTATTAGCGGCTGAAAAATTCGAAGAAATAGCAAAAATAGATCAAAAGCTAGTTAAAAAATACTTTACTCATAAAAAAGAAGAAGCAGGAAAACAAAAATATTTAGCAAAAGACGAAGATATTAAATTTTCATGGTGTATTGACCATAAAATTTATAAATCTGAAGAAGTACAAAAAATTGATAAGAACGGCAAATACTATGCTACAATTAGTGAAAAATTAGATTTAGACAAAGTTAAACTCGAAAAATACCAAACAGCTCTAGAACATGGCTTAGCAGCAAGGGAAAAGGGGAGTAGCGGAATAAAGACTAAAAAAGGACAACCTATTAAGCTTAAAATTAATAAAGAAGATAACAGATTAATTACCGATATAGTATATAAAAACCCTCAAGGAGTGAGTCTAATAATATTTGATGATGAAAAGCCTCATAGTCAAATAAAGGATATTTCTCTAAAAATTTTTGAGGTGCCGGATAGTTTAGTAGATATTATTGGCGAGGTTATGTAATCTAAAAAGTTTGTCATTCGTTAGTTTCAATGGCGTTGTTGCATAGATCGAAAAGCCCACTCGATGTCATCCCGTGGTTTGTCCACGGTATCCAGAATAAAGCGAGATAAATCGAGCTTTTAATTTTGCACTTATGCTTTTTAATTACTGGATCCCGTGGACAAGCCACGGGATGACAGGGGTAAAAATTATCCACGCAACAACGCCATCACGGTATGACAACGGAAAAACCGATCTATGCAGCAAATCCAAGCTTTTCAAAATGTGCCGTTCAGCCTAACAACCTCTTAGTCGCTTCTACTATTCTTTTCCCAAATAATTCGGCAGTTTTTAAATCGCCTTTAGTAGGGGCAATATCCGGAGTGGATTTATGGTTTGATTGAGTCATAAGTCCCGACCAGCTACCTAAACGGTTAGTTTTGTCGTGATCCGGCATTTCGTGATCGGCAAAATTTGGAGCGGTTTCGGCTTGCCCAACCCAAATCATACAATGCTGCATTGCAAAGTGAAATAGCTGCTGAATACTACATAATTTATCGCCTGAATAAGAAGCTGAATTAGTAAAGCCTGCTGCTATTTTATCTTTCCATTTTTGTTCAGCCCATTTGGTTGAAGTAGAGTCCATAAATGTTTTAAACGGACCGGCTAAACTACCCATATAAGTCGGAGCTCCAAAAATAATAGCATCTGCATTATCTAATAAATCCCAATCAATATTTGTAGGATTATCTTTATTTATTTTAATTAAAGAAGTACTAGCTCCAGCTGCTTCTACTGCTTTATTAATTGTTTCTGCTACTTTAACGGTATGACCATACCCGCTATAATATATGATAACTACTTTAACCATTTGATTCTCCTATAGTTTTTATTTACTCTGTCATACCGTGGCTTGTCCACGGTATCCAGAAAAAATATTTGATAAAGTAAACATATAAAAAACTAAATTTTTTATATGTTTTACTGGACCCCGTGGTCAAGCCACGGGGTGACACAATTAAGGGCTTTTTAGTCTACGCAATGACGGAAGCCTCTACAAACCTACAATAAATTCAGCTTCTGTTTTAGCTTTTATTTCTTCAACGGTAACATCATCGGCTTTTTTAACTAATATCATTTTATCTTTCTCAATATCAAAAATGCCAAGATCGGTAATTACTCTATTAACTACTCGCATGCCTGTTAACGGAAAGCTGCATTCTTTCAATAATTTAGCACCGCCATCTTTTGCGTTATGTTCCATGATAACGACCACTCGCTTGGCACCTGCAACTAAATCCATAGCTCCTCCCATACCTTTAACCATTTTCCCTGGGATAGTCCAGTTAGCAAGATCACCTTGCTGTGAGACCTGCATAGCTCCTAAAATGGTTAAATCTACATGTCCGCCTCTAATCATACCGAATGAAAAGCTACTATCGAAATAGCTGCTTTCAGGTAAAGCCGTTATGGTTTGTTTGCCGGCATTAATTAAGTCAGGGTCTTCCTCGCCTGCATAAGGAAACGGTCCCATACCGAGCATGCCGTTTTCGCTTTGAAGTGTGACGATTATTCCTTTAGGGATTTCATTTGCAACGAGTGTTGGCATACCTATACCAAGATTGGCATGTGATCCATCTTTGAGTTCTCCTGCGGCTATTTGGCACATTTGTTCTTTAGTCCAAGGCATATTATTTTTCTCTAACAGTTAATTGTTCGATACGTTTTTCATATTTTTCGCCGATTATTAATCTTTGTATGAAAATATTAGGCGTGTGGATATTATTAGGATTAAGTTCGCCTGTTTCAACTATTTCTTCTACTTCGCAAATTGTAACTTTAGCAGCTCCTGCCATTACCGAATTAAAATTTCTTGCAGTTTTATTATAAATAATATTACCGCTTTTATCGGCTTTATAGCCTTTAATAATAGCAAGATCAGCCTGCAGAGCCGTCTCCATTATATATTTCTCACCGTTAAATTCTTTCGTTTCTTTACCTTCTTCTACTATTGTTCCGACTCCTGTTTTAGTGTAGAAAGCCGGAATTCCCATGCAAGCTGCTCTGATCCGCTCAGCTAAAGTTCCTTGCGGATTAAGTTCAAGTTCTAAAACTTTATCGAGATATTGCTGTTCAAAAATTTTATTTTCCCCAACATATGAGGAAATCATTTTTTTGATTTGCTTAGTTTGAAGAAGTAAACCAAGTCCAAAATTATCAACGCCGCAATTATTACTAATAACAGTTAAATTTTGGACATTGCTGTTAAGGAGAGCATTTATTAGATTTTCGGGAATGCCGCATAAACCGAATCCGCCCGACATTATGGTCATGCCGTCATATAGTAACCCTTCAAGGGCTTTTTCAGCCGAAGGATAGATTTTATTCATAGTGTGTATTATTTATATTCTACTGTAAAAAATTATGATTGATTTTAAGAAGAAGTCAAGGAGATAAGCAATTTTGAAGTTCTAAAAAATTATTGACTAATTTAAAATAATATCTATATTAAATTATCCTTAATATAAATTAATAACTTCCATGAAATTAAATAAATTAAATTTAACTATTGCTGCTTGTCTTTTATACTCATCGTCAGCATTAGCAAATGCACCAATGCAAGAAAACCCTAAGAAAAGATATAGCTATGTATTAACATACGACAAAGATATGTCATCAATAGCAAGTTCAGATGCTGCTATGTCATTAATTGAAGGATATCGTCAGCTAGACGATGCTTTATTTGCTGATTCAGATAATATAGCTATGAATATTTTAAGCTATATTACAAGATTTACTGCCACATCTTGGATTATGGTAGGTAATCATAAGATAGGTGGACACGGAGCAAGAGCAAGAGAATTTGACCTTAAAGTAACTAAATATGAGGTTAATCCTTTTGATGGTTTTACTCAATACAAAGCTAAAGATTTTAATTCTTTACAAATTCATAAACAGATAGCTATTAATACCGGCGGAATGCAAGCTAGTTATGTATTATCTGAGAATATTAAAGATAGATACATGGCTAATAACCAAATTAACCCAACTTATGGTATAAGTTATATATGGACAAGATTAGATCAAGCGGAATATATTTTTAGTACTAAATTTGATGGTAAGGATAAAGATGGTAATGATATTAATTCATACGTAAAAAATATCAACTCAATATATGGTAAAAATTTTATTACCAAGAATAAGATACGTTCTTATGCTTATTTAGACTTAATCGATCCGTTTTTATATTATTCCGGTTATTCGTTTATAATGAATACTAACCTTAACGATATTCCGATGATCAATATTGGCGGAGTGAAATATTTACCTGCTACTAGAGCAATACTTGCTCCATACGGTTTAGAGCGTGGTTTAGTTAATCATTTCGTTGTTGATGATAAATATATCCAAGTTAATGTTAATTACGGAAAAAATCAAAAATTTAAGTCTTACGGTGTCGGTGCTAAAGCAAATAACTTAGTAAATTTTGATCCAATATCTTTAGGGCTAGAACTTGCTTATTGGAAGCAGCCAAAAATGTTAACAGCTACACCTTTAAAAGAGAGTTGTAAACAAGGCGGTCTTGGAGCCGTTAATTTTGAGCTTAGCTTAAATGAAACTTTCAAAATAGTTGGCTCAGGCGGTTATAAAACAGCCGGGTTTATGGAAGGGATGCCTTTAAAAGCTTCAGCCATAGTTAGAGCCGGGTTAAAATTAGATTTGTAAGATTTTTTGTTGTTATTTCTAGCTAGTTGCGTGTTTTATAAATGTCATTCCCGCGTAGGCGGGAATCCAGTAAAACATATAAAAACTTGTTTTTATATGTTTATTTTTTCAAATCTGCAATTTTTTATACCAATATTAAGTTTATTTTTTCTGGATTCCTGCTTTCGCAGGAATAACATAGGACACTTATTTTCTTATTAGCTCTCTACTTATTTTAAAGTATGTATATAATCATAAGATAATTATATGACTTATATATGTTAACTATTTTAGAAAAATTCTTATTCTCTCCCGTAAAAGCGTTTATTAATATTCGTGAAGATACCGTATCGGCTCTTAAGAGGTTAGGTATTAGTACAATTCGTGATTTATTATTTTACTCGCCTATTTCTTATCAAAATAAAATATTATCACCAAATTTAACGGAAGTAAGAGACGGTGAAATAATCCAAACGGAAATTATAATTGAAAGTGTTAATTTACCTAGTAAAAGCTATCAACCGCTAAGAATTACGGCTAGTAATGATACGGGTTCGTTGCTACTGGTATTTTTTCATAAACCGCCGCCGTTTATCTTTAATAAGCTGAAAGTCGGCACGAAGCATATTATCAGCGGTAAAGTACAGTTTTTTGATCATTATTTACAAATTTCGCATCCTGAATTTATTACGAATCCTAAATTATCTAAAGAAATAGAGCCGATTTATTCCCTAACATATTTGCTTAGCAATAAGCAGCTATATGCGTATATCGTAAAGGTAATGGGTATATTTGAAGAGAAATGTAAAGGGATAGAGGATAAAGAGATAAGGGATTATTTAGGGGAGGTGTTACAGGATTTAAGGGGGGTGCATGTACTATTGTCACCCCGTGAGGTTGTAACGGGGTCCAGTAAAAGTAAAATGGATACCGTGGACGAGCCACGGTATGACACCGAGTCAGTCAAACAAAAACTCGCTGCCAAGGAACTTATCGCTAATCAAATATCCCTTTTTAATTTACGTAAGGAAATTGCCGGAAAGCAGGGTAATATCTACCCTAAAGCCTCCGAGATTCAAGAAAATATATTAAGTGAACTTGGCTTTGAATTAACTTCTTACCAAAAGCAGGCTATAGAAGAAATAGAGCGGGATCAAAATAGCAAAATCGAGATGATGAGATTACTGCAAGGCGATGTTGGCTCAGGTAAAACTTTAGTAGCACTGCTGACGATAGTAAACACCGTAAAAGCAGGGTTTCAAGCAACTCTTATGGCTCCGACTGACTTGCTTGCTAATCAGCATTACGAGTTTTTTGTTAAGGCTTTGAAAAATACTAATATCAGAATTGCATTGCTTACGGGTAAAATCCTAGGGTCGGTTCGCAAAAATATTATGCATCAGCTTGAAAACGGCGAAATTGATATATTGATCGGCACTCATGCTTTGTTTCAGGAAAAAGTAAATTTTCAGAAACTAGGTTATATAGTTATCGACGAGCAGCATAGGTTTGGAGTGCAGCAGCGGTTAAATCTGATAAATAAAGGAGTAAATCCCGATGTATTAATTATGACGGCAACCCCCATACCTCGAAGTTTAGCTCTTACTATGTTTGGCGATATGACTGTTTCTAAAATTGAAGGGAAGCCAAAAAATCGCTTACCTATAGCTACAAATACTATGTCGGTTAATAGAATAGAGCATATTATAGAAGCAATAAATAAGAAGCTTGTTGCAGGTGAGCGAGTATATTGGATATGCCCGTTAATAGAGCAGGGCGATAAGGAAAATCCTCTTATTGTCATACCGACAATGTCACCCCGTGGCTTGACCACGGGGTCCAGAAATACAGCCAAAAATACCGATAATCTTGATGTTTTTAACTGGATCCCGCGGTCAAGCCGCGG
>DYDX01000069.1 GCA_020404425.1 Rickettsia endosymbiont of Pyrocoelia pectoralis | reverse complement strand
TCCAAGGTCCGGCACTTGTTCATTAGAAATATACTCAAGATCAATAATCCGCAAGCTTTCCGGCAACCTCATAATATTATTGAGAAAGCTTATTAATCTTGTTTTATCCGTAAACAATTTTTTAAAAGCTACATCATTTGTCGGGTCTAAATATCTCTGCATAAAATTATCTTATGTTTACTGACAAGCTAAACACTCCTCATAGTTACTTGTTTCTGCTAGCTCATCGTTTTGCTTTTCTAAATCTTTAAAATCTGCTTTTAATATTTCATGAGAGACTTTATCGGCACGTTGTATCGAAGTCGATCTACAATAATATAAACTTTTTACTCCTTTTTCCCATGCTCTAAAATGAATATCATTTAGATATTGCTTACTAACGTTACCGGGCAGAAACACATTTAACGATTGTGCTTGAGTAATATAAGGAGTACGATCGGCTGCCAGCTCTATTAACCAATTTTGATCAATCTCGTAAGCTGTTTTAAAAACCTGTTTTTCTTCCTCGGATAAAAATGTCAGATGCTGTACCGACCCTTCATGCGTTGCAATCGACGACCAAACCTGATCGTTATTAAACCCTTTTTCCTCTAATAGCTTTTCTAGATGCTTATTACGCACGTTAAAAGAACCGGTTAAAGTTTTCTGCACGAAACTATTAGCGGCAAAAGGCTCAATGCCGGGTGAGGCATTACCTGTTATCACCGAAATTGAAGCAGTCGGAGCTATTGCCGTTTTATTACTAAACCGCTCATTACTTCCTGCATCTAGAGCATCGGGACATGCTCCTTTTTCCTTACCGATTTCAATGGATGCTTCATTGGCTTCGGCAGATATATGCTCAAATATTTTTTTATTCCAAACTTTTGCCATAACCGACTCTATAGGTACTTTCTTCATTTGCAGAAATGAGTGGAATCCCATCACGCCAAGCCCGACGCTTCGCTCGCGCATAGCCGAATATTTAGCTCTTGCCATAGTGTCGGGTGCTTTCTTAATGAAGTCCTCTAAAACATTATCAAGGAATAGCATAATAGCAGGAATAAATTCTTTATCATTCTTCCATTCTTCGTAATATTCTAAATTTAAAGAAGAAAGACAACAAACTGCCGTTCTTGACTTCCCTAAATGATCGATACCGGTCGGCAATGTAATCTCACTACAAAGATTTGACATTTTAACCGGCAAACCTAATTTTTTGTGATGCTCAGGAATAGCTTTATTAACGCTATCGATAAATAGAAGATAAGGCTCTCCCGTTTCTATTCTGGTCGTTAATAACTTAACCCATAAATCCCTTGCTCTGATTTTACTGACTACTTTTTTGGTAGCGGGGCTAATAAGTTCGAAATCAGTATTATCTTTAACGGCTTTCATAAACTTATCGGTTATAGCTATACCGTGATGAATATTAAGTGCTTTTCTATTAACGTCACCGCCTGTCGGACGTCTTAAATCAATAAATTCTTCTATTTCAGGATGGTCAATAGGTAGATATACTGCCGATGAACCTCGTCTAATAGAGCCTTGCGAAATAGCAAGAGTCATAGAATCCATTACTTTGATAAAAGGCACAATCCCCGATGAATGACCTTTACCGTGGATTGCTTCGTTAATAGACCTAACATTTCCCCAATAACTACCGATACCGCCGCCGCGTGATGCAAGCCAAACGTTTTCCGTCCATAAATTTACTATATCGTCTAAACTGTCATCGGTTTCATTTAAAAAGCATGAAATAGGCAAACCTCTATCGGTACCGCCGTTACTTAAAATCGGCGTTGCCGGCATAAACCACATTTTACTCATATATTCGTAGAGCTTTTGGGCATGCTGTTTATTTTCGGCATAATAGCTAGAGACTCTTGCAAACAAATCTTGAAAATCTTCGCCTTTCATGAGATACCGATCTCGCAATATAGCTTTACCGAAAGGAGTCAACAAATCATTATGATTATTATTGATATTTATAGGGAATTTATCTTTTTTAACTGTGCTCATTATATAAGTACTGAATGAATATTTTATGATTTCTATCATACCATTTTTATATAAATATGATATCGTTTTTATATAAAAATTTTACTTAAGTAGACACGAGAATAGCAATTTATTCAATATAAATATTTCTATTTATATCAGATTTTTTTCTTGACACCAAACACCCTTGATAATGAAAGATAAATTAAATTTGATATTAAATTTCCTTTACATTTTTAAATGTGCTATTTTTATCAATTCCTAATAAAAATTAACCTATCTCATTAGAAATAATTAATAAATATTAACCATCTTGAGTTATTTTTATGTTAATCAGAGATAACTAACATAATTTAACTTTTAGGAAATGTTGGTAATAACGCAAAATCTTTTACTACTAAGATCCCTAAAATTAATTTGGAAGATCTTACGGAGAATACTCCTTACAAAGTTACGGTACAAGCATGCGATTATAGCAGCAATAAAAGCGAATTTAATTTATCCAAAGAATTTACTACTTCTATGCCATTAACAGGACCGGGAGAATGGAAAATTCCAGATAGTGAATTCGTAGATTATACAGCATGGCCAACCCCCAATATTATTAAGTATAGAGAAGCAACAGGATTAACAGGATATTTTTTAGGTTTTGTCACAGGAGCAGATGGTAAAGCTTGTTGGGGCGGTAATCTAAGTATATATGACGGAGATACAGGTGAAACACATGATGGAGATGTTACTGTTTCAAAATATAAAAAAGCAGAAATTAAAGAACTTAGAGATATGGGCGGCGAAGTAATAATGTCTTTTGGCGGTGCTTCAAATGCGCCTATAGAAGAAGCCGGAAGGATAAAAATAAAAAATATACAACAAATTAAAGAAATTTATGCGAAGAAAGTTACTAAGCAGACTTTAAACGAGTTAGAAAAAGAACTTCAAAAATATCTCGATAAGGCTGATGGTATCAATCTATCAGAAGTAAACTCAATAATTAAATATTATACAGAAAAACCGTCTATAGAAACATTAACTAGTAATACCTCAAAAATTATTAATATTTATCTAAAAGCTATAGAGAACTATAACCTAACATATATTGATTTTGATTTCGAAGGTGGTTTTTTAGGTAATACTGCTGCTCTTGAAACACATATTGCAGCAATAACTGAAGTAATTAAGCAAAAACCGAATTTGAAAATTTCTTACACCTTGCCTGTAGACGGGGCTCCTGGCTTAATGGGGTTAAATGCTGCGGGTGAAGCATTTTTAATAATGCTTCATGAGGCCGGCATCAACCCCTCTCTTATTAATGCTATGTCAATGGAATTTGGAGAAGGCTCTTCAAATAATCTATTCGAGTGCGTAAAGCTTTCTATCGAAGGGCAAGAGATTCCGGGTGATCAAAACGCAGTTGCTCACAGAGGTTTACATAAACAAATTAAAGAAATTTATGGCGATATATGGAATGATGAAGAAATTTATCAACATATAGGTATTTGTCCAATGTTTGGTAGGAATAATAATAGGAAAATATTTAATCTAAAAGATCAAGCTAATCTTAACACATATGCTAAAGAGAAAGGTATTAAAAATCTTAACGGATGGGATGCTTCCCGTGATATGAATCCTACGAAACTTGACATGGATTCAGATGAACCGAAACCGGGCAGCTTTGGTAAGCTTATCTCTGAATTCAGTAAATTTAATGATGATGAGGTTGAGATTACCGGTTCTTGTGCAGCTTAATCTGTTTATAAATATTAATTTCGTGTTACGGTGGCAGTAATAGTATCTTGATAGCTGCCGGCAGCAGCGAGGGAATTTGCCGGCAAGCTTGCATATATCGTATAATTTCTTGTTACCGGTCCAAGTCCTAACAAATAGCTATCCGTAATTGTTACCGTACTACTAGTGCCGTTACCGAGTATCTGAGAATAGCCGCTATCTTTATATAAATTATAGTTCATTACATTTGCTCCGCTAGCTACGGTTCTTGGATTGTAAACATTAGCAGAACCTGTGCTAAAAGTTACCGTATAACTCATAAGCAAGGAAATTAAAGCACTACAGGTAACCGAAGCAGTAACCGAAGTGGTTCTAGCACTACCTGCATTAAAGTTACCGAAACTTACGGTTGGAACCGATATAGAACAAGTTGCCATGGCATTTTCTGCCGTAACACTAATTAAAAATATTATTATTAGTTTTATGTCATTCCTGCGTAGGCGGGAATCCAGAAAAAATAACCTTAATATTGGTATAGAAGTTACATATTTAATAAAATAAACATATA
>DYDX01000068.1 GCA_020404425.1 Rickettsia endosymbiont of Pyrocoelia pectoralis | reverse complement strand
TACTTATGGCTTAGATCATTTGAAACTTTGCTTGACTAAATCTACTAATAAGATTTATTCTTTGATTAATAAAATCTTTTTTTATGATAAAAACTTTACTCTCTTTCAACTTAGTAACTAATTTTGTCCGGTACTATAGATTTATTCACGGGATCCAGTAAAACCTATAAAAAACTTGTTTTTTTAGGTTTATTTTATTGAATATTTTTTACTGGATACCGTGGACGAGCCACGGTATGACACAGAACACTTTTTCAATCCACCATCAACCACGCATGACTCTTTTCTTTACTATTTTCTGCTTAATTTTAGCTTTAGGCTTGTTATTAGAAGCTAGCTGAATTGAAGGTTTAGCAGGCGTTACGTTAAAATGCTGATCGAGTAGCCCCATCATCTGCTGATCACGGGATGCAGCACTTCTACCGCCTGTTACAACCGCAATGAGAGATTTATTATTTCTTGAAGCCGTAGTTACTAAATTATAACCTGCCGGAGTATGAAAACCCGTTTTCATGCCTTCTGCACCTTGATAATTTTTAGTAACTCTATTATGCCCGTTTATTACGTTACCACGAAATACAAAACTAGTTTTAGCAAATAACGGGTAAAATTTAGGATAGTCTCTTTTCAAAGCCATAGCAAGTTTAGCCATATCCCTAGCCGTAGTTTGCTGCAGCGGATCATGCCAACCTGATGCGTTTTTAAAATAGGTATTTTTCATACCGAGTTGTTTAGCTTTAACATTCATCAAATGAGCAAAAGCTTTTTCGGAACCTTTCATATTTTCTGCCGCAGTAACGGCAACATCATTAGCCGACTTAATAATTAATCCGTTTATTGCTTCTCTGACCGTTATAGTTTCCCCTGCTCTTAAACCAAGTTTACAAGGAGGCATCTTTGCTGCTTTTGCCGAAACAAGAAACTTTTTATCTAAAGATAATTTACCTTTTTCAATTGCTTCAAACATTAAATATGCAGTCATGAGTTTAGTTAAAGATGCAGGGTACACTCTTATCTGTGAATTATGGGCATGCAAAACTTTACCGCTTTTTGCATCAATTACCAGACTTGTTTGAACGGGAGGTTTCGGGGAATTTTTGACAGCTTTTTTTGCTTCGCTTATAGGAGCAAAGAACGTGGTCGCAACGAAAATATAAGGAAGTAAAAATTTTCTAAACATTTTAAATAAATAAAATATTATTCAAAGTAAATCAAGCAGGATTATAATTTTTTTGATATTAATCCATATTTAATTTAATAAATTAAATAATAGTAGACGAAGATCAACTTGGAAAAGAGCAAGGAGTTTGTAAGCCGAGGAGCGGAGCGTACATTTAGTACGTGAGCACCCGAGGTCTTACAAAGACGACGTAGCCAATTTTTCAAGTTCATCGAGTATACCTTACTATACATTAACCTTTTTATTAAGATACATTAATATAAACAAAGCAGGCAAGGCTAAAATTATGGTAAAAATGAAAAATCCGTCCCAGCCCATCATATTTACGAGTTTTCCGGCATAAATAGTGACAGTATTGTTACATAAACTACTTGCACTAGTAAATAATGCATATTGCGTTGCCGAGTATTTTTTATTACATAAATTACTGATATACCCTACTAAAGCCGTAGTACCCATAGCAGCAGCAAAATTTTCTATAGAAATAGCAACTAATAGAGCTTCAAAGGAAGGAGGCTGGTGATTAAGCCAAATAAACGCAATATGTGTTAAGCTCTGAGCAATACCCGTAATGATTAAGCCCTTAAAAGTTCCGAGCTTATACATTACGATACCACCGGCAAAACCGCCTATTAATGTTGCAATTAAACCATAAAGCTTAGCAATTACCGCTATTTCCGATTTGCTGTAACCAAGCTCTATATAAAAGGGCGAGGCAACTGCTCCAAGCATAGCCTCACCAAGTTTAAAGAATATGACCGCTAAAAGAATAGTTACGGCAAATTTTCGTTTGAAAAAATCTTTAAAAGGGCTAATCACTGCATGAACCCATGAAGCAATAGAACTAATATTAATTTTTTCTCTTATTACCTCTTTTTCTTTCACCGTGATTATAAAAATACTAGAAACTGCAAATATCATACCTATCACAAAAAAAGTCAGTTGCCAATTATCACCTGTTATGTCGGCAAAATATAAAGCCCCTGCCCCTGTAATAAGCATACCGATCCGGTAACCGAACACGGCGGTTGCACTAGCCACTCCTTGCGTTTCTTGCTCAAACTTATCAATACGTAGTGCGTCAACGGCAATATCGAACGTGCTGGATAAAAACCCTAATGCTATAGTTAGGAAATATAAAGCGGTTAAAGAAATTGTAGGGTTTTGGTTACCCATAGCGATTAGTACTAACGCCATTAAGCCGCTGCATAATATGAGCCAACCTTTTCTATGCCCCCATTTGCTTAAGAAAGGCACTTTAAAATTATCGATTAAGGGCGACCAAAATACTTTTAATGAATAAGATAGTCTTGCAACGGCAAAAGTAGTGATAACCGCAATATCTATACCTGATTCTTTTAACCACACTGAGAGTGTAGAGAAAATTATAGCAAGCGGCATACCGCTAACTATACCTAAAATAAATATTTCAAATAATCGGTAATCTTTAAATATTTTAGTAATTAGCATGTTTATTATTCCTTATGTTGATTAGTGTTTTCGTTATTGCGAGCGGGCATTGCCTGCGTGGATCAAAAAACCCGTTTAGTGTCATACCGTGGCTTGTCCACGGTATCCAGAAAAAAATATTTAATACAATAAACATATAAAAAACTAAATTTTTTACATGTTTTACTGGATCCCGTGAATAAATCACGGGATGACAGTGATACAATCGATCCACTCGAGCAAGCTTTCGCTCGTTCGCAATGACGATTATGAAATAACATCCTTTTCGTTTAACTCCTTATTATACAATCTATAATATTCATCTTTATTCTTAAGTAGCTGAGCATGTGTGCCTTGTTCACAAATTTCACCGTTTTTCATCACGATAATCTCGTCTAAATCGGTAATACTGGTTAAGCGGTGGGTAATAACCAAAGTAGTTTTTCCTTGGCGTAATTTTCTTAACGAATCTAAAATTTTCTGTTCGGAAGCTTGATCTAAGCTGCTTGTTGCTTCGTCCCAAATTAAAATAGGAGCATCTTTTAGGAAAGCTCTTGCAATCGATAAACGCTGACGCTGACCTCCCGACAAAGTCGTCCCCTGCACTCCTATCTGTGTTTCGTACCCTTGCGGCAAATGCATAATAAACTCGTGTGCATCGGCGTGTTTTGCTGCTCTAATTACCTCTTCTCTTGTAGCCTCAGGCTGACCATATGCAATATTCTCGGCAATTGTCGTATCAAATAAGTTGGTATCTTGCGTAACTAACGAAATCTGCTTACGAAGAGAGTCAAGCTTAATATCTTTAATATCGTGATCGTTAATTAAAATTTTTCCTTCGCTTGGGTCATAAAAGCGTACCAGCAAATTACTAAGCGAGGTTTTTCCGCTACCGGAACGCCCGACAAATGCGATAATTTTATTAGATTCTAGCTTTAAGTCTATGTATTTTATAGCTATTTTACTCTCAAAATTTAGAGCTAATTTATCAAAAGTAATTTGCGGATTAGCTAAATTCACTGCTTTAGCATTCTCATGATCTCTAATTAAAGCTTTCGTATCTAAAATACTAAACACCCTTTTAGCTGCCGCTATCCCCTCTTGCAGATTAATATTTAACGAGACTAAACTTTTAAACGGTCGATAAGCCGAGGCGAAAGCTGCTAAAAAAGCAAATAATGCACCCGGCGTACTTTTTCCCTCAAGCACTAAATTACCTCCGTACCATACCATACCGCCGACCGCAAGACCGCTTAAACCCTCCATAATTGGCGAAACCAATGCATCTAGCTTAGATGTTTTTTTATAATATTCTAAAATGTTATTAACAATTAACGATGCTCTATTTTTCTCTATTTTCTCAGCAATAAACGACTTGATTATTTTAATTGATTGGAAAGTTTCGTCAAGCCTTGAAGTATAATGCCCCAGCTCTTCTTGAGATTGAGCAAATATTCTGCGTATTTTTTTACCCATTCTTTGAACCGGATAAATAGCAAGCGGAAAAACGAAGAAAGTTATGCAAGATAAAAACGGCTCTAGGCTAAACATCATGCCTATTAGAAATATTACGGTAAGCAAATGCTTAGCACATCCCACAAGTAAATTAGAAACAGCCCCTCTCATCATAGAAATATCATTAGTAAAGCGGGATATTAACCGACCGGAGGATTGTGCTTGAATAAAGGATATATCGGCTAATAATAAATGTTCGTACATTTCTATCTGCAAATCGGTAAGTACTTTTTGACCGACGAATTTTATCAGATAATTCTGATAATACTCAGAAATTCCTTTGATAAAAAAAGTTACAGTAAGTACTATAGGCATTATAATAAGCATTTTCCTATCATGCGTTAAGAATACCTTATCGATAATAGGCTTTACCGCATGCACGATAACTGCTGTGCAAATAGCTGCAATAATCATACAAAATATGGCAAAATATATTTTATTTGCATATGGTTTTACATAATTTTTTATTAGCCTTTTAATCACGTAAAAAGCTTCATATTCCTGATCTAAAAGGTTATTACTCATTCTCGTTAAAAATATTAAATTGATGATGGGATTGATTCGGTACCGGCATTTTCAAATGCTCAAAAGCGGCAATAGTGATTACCCTACCTCTAGGTGTTCTTTGCAGTAGACCTATCTGTATTAAATATGGTTCTATGGTTTCTTCAAGAGCATCACGCTGCTCGGAAAGGGCGGCGGCTATTGTCTCAATCCCGACAGGACCGCCGTTATAATTATCGGCAATGAATTTCAAATAACGATAATCGTTGCTATCAAGCCCGATGCCGTCAACCTCTAAGCGATTTAAGCCAAAATTTGCTATCTCTTTATCTATTTCCGCACTACCGCTTACTACCGCAAAATCTCTTATACGACGCAGTAACCTTAAAGCAATTCTCGGCGTTCCTCTACTTCTTTTTGCTATTTCTTCTGAACCAGAATCGGTTAAGTCGATATTAAACAAATTACTTGCTCTATTTAAAACTTTTTTCAGCTCTTCGGTATTATAAAAATTTAACCGCATAGGGATGCCAAACCTATCACGCAAAGGATTACTTAGTAACCCTAGCCGAGTAGTTGCACCGATTAAAGTAAATTGCGGGAGATTTATTTTAACCGATCTTGCAGCAGGACCTTCCCCGATAATTATATCAAGCTCAAAATCCTCCATCGCCGGATACAACACCTCCTCAACCGAAGTATTTAGGCGGTGGATTTCATCGATAAATAATACGTCGTTCTTTTCAAGATTAGTGAGAATAGCAGCAAGATCTGCCGCTTTAAGTATAGCAGGACCGGAGGTAGATTTGAAATTACCGCCTATTTCATTGGATATAATTTTAGCGAGCGTAGTCTTCCCAAGCCCGGGCGGACCGTAAAATAAGGTATGATCAAGATGCTCGCTACGGGATTTTGCTGCTTTAATAAAAACGGATAGATTTTCTTTAATCTGCGTTTGCCCAACAAATTCCTGCAAATATGACGGTCTTAGCGGCAGTTCTTGATCATTTTCAATTTTTTCAGGCGATAATATGCTTGTCATTATTTTAAAATCGGAGCTTTGTTGCGTGGGTATTCAATCGTCATTGCGAGGAGCGAAGCGACGTGGCAATCTTGTCAAACATCCTGAGATTGCTTCGTCGAAACTTACAGTTTCTCCTCGCAATGACGAGAAACTGATCCACGCAATAATGTCTTCTCGCAATGACGGAAAAACACCTATACAGATAATAGAGGAAAAATAGTTTTATGCTATAAATTATTTTATTCATTTACTTCAGCTGCACCTTGACCGTTTATGGATATAGTAAAATGTATTGAACTAGGTGTAGTTTTTTTATTTTATTATGTAATTGCTAAATTGCTCCAAATATGGTACATTATTATAATGCTCAATATATCAAAAACCCTTACCGTAAAGTTTTATCAGTCTATAACCAAAAAAGAACCTGTGCGTGATTGGTTACTTGAACTAGAACCTAAGGATTGTAAAATTATCGGCACGGATATTAAAACCATAGAATATTCTTGGCCAATCGGTATGCCCATATGTAAATCTTTAGGAAAAGGAATGTATGAAGTACGATCAAATTTAACAGATGGCAAAATAGGAAGAATATTTTTTTGTGTATTAGACAATAAAATGATTCTTTTGCATGGGTTTATAAAAAAATCCCAAAAAACGCTTGATAAAGAATTAGAATTAGCGTTTAAAAGAAAAAAAGAGGTAGAACTATGAATAAGATTAATCCAAAACATTTAGGCTCTGATTTTGATGACTTTCTTAATAAAATCGGAATATTAGAAGAAGTTACAGCAATAGCTCACAAACGTATTCTTGCAGAGCAAATAAAACAAATTATGGAGCAAAAACATATAACAAAATCAGAAATGGCTGAAAAAATGGAAACAAGTAGATCAGCTGTAGACCGGCTTTTAAACCCTAATAACCCTAATGTTACCCTTGATACTTTAGACCGTGCTGCCATAGCTCTAGGAATGAAACTCAGTATTTCCTTAAGCTAATAATTACGATTTTTTAGGGCAGTTCTTATTAACTCGTCAACAGAGATTTCAGGATTTTTAGTAATGATTTCCTGTACGGTATTTTGTGCTTCGAATCTTGAAAAACCCATATTTACTAAGGCTTTTATTACTTCATTGCTAGCTACCGGCGTAATTCCTTTTATCCCTAAATTATCTTTAATAATAGCTGAGCCGCTAGTTATTTTGGTTACTTTACCTTTTAGCTCAAGTACTATACGTTCGGCAAGTTTAGCCCCTACCCCCGATACTGCTTTAAAAATGTTTTTATCTTCGTTATTGATAGCGATTTGGATATCGGTAGGCGTAAGAGCGGATAAGATGGACAAAGCCATTCTAGTTCCTATTCCCCCTACTGAATGGAGTAAATTAAAAAAACTTTTCTCTTCTAAAGTTAAAAAGCCGTATAAGTTAATATGATCTTCCCTAACATGCGTTTCGATAAATAATTTATAAGCCTCCCCTTCCGAAAGTTTAGCCAAGGTTTTGCCCGATGCATAAACCAAATACCCTACCCCGTTTACGTCAATTATAACGTAATCGTCATAGCTAGAATCTATCCTACCGCTTAATTTACCGATCATATTATTTCTTCTTTTTCTTTTTTCTACTTCCACTATATATTAAAGCAAGAGTCGGTAAAGCAGTAATAATTGCTGCTACCATATAGTGAATTAAAACCGGTCTATCCATCATATGACACTGCCCGTCATCCGGTATTGTCTGAGCCAAAATCATGAAAGCTACTATTACCGTCATCACTACATATAGTACAACAAAAAATAAATATTTTATAAAATTTTTCATTTTGCCCCTCTGTTATATATGTTATTCGCATGAAAAGCTTGCTAGCGTGGATCGTTTTTACTCCTATCATCCCGTGATTTATTCTATAGTACCGGACAGTTTTTGTTTTATGTCATTCCCGCGTAGGCGGGAATCCAGTAAAATAAAGCTTTTAAAAAAGCTTTATTTTAAAAAAAACAATCTAATAAAAAATCTTAATTTTTAAGATTTTTTAGCTTGAATCCCTGCTTTCGCAGGGATGACATCGAGAGCTTTTTAAAAACTGTCCGGTACTATGGATTTATTCATGGGATCCAGTTAAAAATATCAATATTATTGATATTTTTAGTTGTTTTTCTGGATACCGTGGTCAAGCCACGGTATGACACCGCAGGCAATACTTTTTTAAACAGCAGAACCATAACATTCAGAAACGATATTTAAACCGGAGTTTTTAAGAAGTTGACGCTTATGTTCATCATGGTTACCGCAAACTATTACTATTTGGCTTGCACCTTTACGTCTTGCTCTAGTTTTAATGTCATTAATTAAATGATTTCCTATAGTATCCCAATCATTGTCAGTTTTAACATAAAGATGATCTATTATTAAAGTAGGTCCTTTTGAATCGTAAACTTCCGGTGCTTCTGCTAGCCTCCCTATAATAAAGCCAAGCAGCAGAGTATCGTCTTTCTCAACTGATTCTTCGGTAAGTAACTCTGCAGTTACAACTACATTGTCACCTTGATGAAATAGTTTTTTAAACCGTTCTCTTTGTGCTTCTTCTGTTCCATCTTGCGGTTGTATTTTTTCATATGCTAATGAAACCATATACGGAATATAACTACTGTCGGCATCACGGATTAAAATAAATTCTTTGCTCATATGTTCTCCTATCAATTATTTCACGGTTTCAATTAGTTTTCTAACACCGTCTACAGACTTATCGAATAAAGCTTTTTCGCCTGTGGTTAGTTCTAGCTCTATTATTTTTTCTACGCCGTCTTTACCGATAATGATTGGCACACCGACATACAAATCACTCACTCCATACTCACCTTTTAAGTAAGCAGCACAAGTTAGGATTTCTTTCTTATCTTTCAAGTATGATTCAAGCATCTTTACCGCCGATGCAGCAGGTGCATAATAAGCCGATCCTGTTTTAAGTAAAGCAACGATTTCACCGCCGCCGTTTCTAGTGCGGTCGATTATTTTTTCAATGCGTTCGTTAGTTGTTAGCCCTATTTTTATCAAATCAGGTATCGGTACTCCTTTTACCGTAGCATATCTTGCAAGCGGTACCATTGCATCACCGTGACCGCCTAGAACCATACTACTAACGCTATTTGTTGATACCTTAAACTCATCGGCAAGAAAAAGGTTAAATCTTGATGAATCAAGAACGCCTGCCATACCGATCACTTTATGCAGCGGCAATCCGCTTTCTTTGAGCATTACGTAAACCATAACGTCTAGCGGGTTGGTAATTACTATAACAAAGGCGTTTGGGGCATATTTTTTTACGTTTTCTGCTACGCTTTTCATAATACCGGTATTAACGCTGATTAGATCGTCTCTGCTCATACCAGGTTTTCTAGGCAATCCGGCAGTGATAATTATAGCGTCGGATCCTTCGATATCTTTATAGTCGTTCGTGCCTTTTATCTTAATATCGGAACCGGCTAGCGTATTTGCCTGCATGATATCAAGGGCTTTACCTTGCGGTACTCCTTCGGCTACGTCGAACAATACCATATCGCCCAACTCCTTAAGGCTAATTAGATGAGCAAGCGTCCCGCCTATATTACCGCTACCTATTAATGATATTTTTGGATTTTTTTTCATAATGCTCTCATGCTTTATAATTTAAGATATATTATATTATAATATTTTATATAGGGAAAAGTTTTTTTTAAATTCTTACTACTTTATTTTTTACAAAAATTAATTAATCTGCATTAATTTTATTAAAATAAATTAACTACTAAATTTTTATTAGGGAGTTTTTTTATTCTTATATTGTCGTAAATAGGATATACTGGACTTTTACATATAATTTAAAAGTTTGTGCATGCCTAAAATACCTATAGATAATATTATCGTATTTCTATATTTAATATCTATTCTAGCTATAGGTATCTATTATCGTGCTAAACACAGCAGCTTCAAAAATTACGCAAACGTCGAAAGCAAACTGCAGAACAGTAAACTATTACTAATAGCTACGATATTTGCAAGCTCCGTCGGCGGGGCTACTACTTTCGGTATTACGGAAAAAGCTTTTTTAGGGCATGCATATTACGCTTACGCTCTTATTCTAACTATCCCAATAGATATTATGATTGCTATTTATATAGTGCCGTTAATTGCTAAGCATCACGGAGCTGAAAGTGTCGGCGATATAATCAGTACATATTACGGTAATATTGGTCGTTTTATCGGAGGCGTTAGTTCGGTTATCGTATCAGTCGGGTTTTTAGCAGCACAAATAAGCGTTAGCGGTTATATATTTCAGTACATTCTAGAGATAAATTATATAGAAGGAGTGATTTTAAGCTATAGCATAGTACTTATATATACTACAATCGGCGGTTTGCAATCGATAGTCTTTACTAATATATTGCAATTTTTTGCCATGATAATTGCCATACCGGTTATTACTTTCATGGGACTAAGCAAAACCGACTCTATAAATATTATAAGCGACTTAGTCGGTGAAAATATAAACTTTTCTTACATTATCGCAGCCGCTTTAAGCTTTAGCGTCATGAATCTATACCCGACATTTATTCAAAGAGCATTAATTAACAAAAACCCTAACCAAACGACTAAAGCAATATATGCAAAATCGGTTATATATTTATTCTTCTTAATTTGCGTTACTTTAAACGGCTTAATTGCTTACAAGCTTTATCCGAGTCAACCTTCAAATTTAGTTTTACCTTATTTAATCAATCAAATAATCCCGCCTTTAATTCAAGGCATCGTAATAAGCGGACTGCTTGCCGCCGTTATGTCTACCGCCGATTCCGACTTAAACGTTACTTCCATAGCTCTTGTCAAAGATATAATCAACCCTATACTTAAAGTAAAAAACGAACAAAAATTATTATTAATTGCTAGAGTTATCAACGTTTTAATAGGCAGCCTTGCTATAGTTGCCGCTCTAAAATTTAATAATGTAATAGATTTAGTGGTGTTCTTTACCGGTTTTTGGGGTCCTGTAATATTAGTACCGTTAGTAACAACACTTTTCAGTATTAGAGTCCCAAAGCAAATAATGGTTCTATCCTCCGTTAGCGGAGCAGCAAGCTTCTTACTTTGGGAGTATTATTCCTTATCATTACAATATTTCAACCTTAGAGGAGTATTTATAGGAACAATGGTGAGCCTTGCGGTATTCGGCTTGGGTATAGTAGGTCGTTGTGAAAAGAAATTAAATTAATGTCATTTCTGCGAAAACGTTGCCCACGTGGCTCTGTTTTTTGTCATTGCGAGCGAGCGAAGCGTTGCTTGCGTGAATCCGTTTCTCCGTCATTGCGAGGAGCGAAGCGACGTGGCAATCCAGTTAAAAATTCTGTAAATCAGAATTTTTAACTGGATTGCTTCGTCAATTACTTTGTAATTTCCTCGCAATGACGGATAGAAATAATACCTACACATTCACGCATTATTGACCCGTCAATAAAATATTCAGGATGCTCTGTTAATATCTTTTGTGTTAGTTCACGATAGGCTTTAGTAAATTCTATCGCACAAATAAAGTTTTTATTAGGATGGTTAATAGCTCCTAAGCAAATCGCTTCGAAACATAACATTTTAGCCATTTCAATATTTTTGGCACTTGATAAAACTCCAAGCTTTCTTGCTAAATATTTATCGCTTAAATAACCTTTTACTGCTAAGTTTCCTAAAATCGATAACCTACTCCACTTAGCTTTAGCGGCATTAATATATATTTTATTTAAAACTTTCTGTTGTATTTTCTCTTTGATATCTAAAGTAAATTCATCAAAATCCCCTCTTTGAAATATAAACTCCCTAGTTTCGTTATTTTTGATGAATTCCGGAGCAGCTTTTTCTAAATAATTTTCTAATTTTTTAGTATGAGGATGATCTAATCCTAAAGTTTGTACATACATTAAATAAGATTGTTTACAAAGTTCTAAGGCTTTGTTAGTATCGCCTAATTTTTCATAAATTATTCCAATAACATCAAAAGACCATGCAATTTCATAGTGATTTCTTTGATATAATTCTTGGCACATTTTTAAAGCATTTTCTTTATATCTCAGTGCCTTAGAAATATAACCTAATATTTGATAAACTAATCCAACAGAATTAAGGGAATGAACAATACTAGGATGATTACCTTGATATAATTCTTGATACATCTTTAGTGCTTCTTCTTGATATTTCAATTCTTCTTCGATATTTTTTAATTTTCCGTAAGCCCAACCAACATTAATAAGAGAATTAGCAATATCAGGGTGATTACCTCCATATAACCTTTGATACATTTTTAAAGCTTTTTCTTTATATTTTAGTTCTTCTTTATTTTTATGTAATTTTCCATAAACTGATCCTATGTTATTAAAAGAACGAGCAATGCTAGGATGATTATCTTGATATAATTCTTGATACATATTTAGTGCTTCCTTTTGATATTTTAGCTCCTCTTCTACTTTGCCGAGATTTCCATACGCCACTCCAAGGCTAATAATAGAATAAGCAATATTGGGATGATTACCTTGATATAATTCTTTCCTCATTTTTAGAGCTTCTTCTTTATATTTTAACTCTTCTTCAATATTACCTAATTTTCCGTAAGTCCAGCCGACATTATCAAAAGACCACGCAGTATCAATATGACTTCCTTTATATAATTTTTTTCTTATTTCTAGGGCTTCTTTATAATATTTTAGTTCTTCTTCAGTATTGCCTAATATTCCATAAATCGTTCCAACAAAATCAAAAGAGTAAGCAATATCTGGATGATTACCTTGAAATAATTTTTGTCTCATCTTCAAAGCTTTTTCACAATATATTAACGCATTTTCTAATTCTCCTAATCTATAATAAGCCAGCCCAAGACTGTTAAAAGCTCGAGCCAGATTAGGGTGATCACTTTGATATAATTCTTGATTTAATTTTAAGACTTTTTGCTGGCACTTTAATGCATTTTCAAATTTACATAATATTTCTTCATCATAAAAACCTACTTTTTGACATAAACTGGGTTTTCTAAATTTATTAATTTTAATGTTATCATCGTCTAATATTTTTACTGTATGAGGGTAAAGTAGTTTAGCAATTTCCCAATCTTGATTTGGAGCATCTGTTATTACCGGAAATAGATCATCTAAAGTTTTTGCTAATTTTGTACAAATTTTTTGCTCGTCTATTGCTTGTTCTTTATGTTTATCTACATATCTCTTTACGGAATCCTGCACTAACCTATGTAATTGTAAGCCGGATTGCCCGTCTTGGCGTATTAGATTCATTAACGATAATTCTTCTAACCTTTTTATAGGCTCTTGTAGTTTTTCTTCATCTATTAAAAATAACTCTTTGAAAATATTTATGCTGATGAACTCAGGATCTAGATGTGCCGAATATTGTAATATTTGCCAAGCTAGTGGCGATTTTTCTAAAATTTCTAACAATAATATTGTTTCTGGACGTTCATCTTTGTTATTGTGTAGGTAGCTGATGTAATCTTTTACTTT
The DNA here is from genome assembly GCA_020404425.1 of Rickettsia endosymbiont of Pyrocoelia pectoralis. Classification (GTDB taxonomy): domain Bacteria; phylum Pseudomonadota; class Alphaproteobacteria; order Rickettsiales; family Rickettsiaceae; genus Rickettsia. Next base: position 17,282 of record DYDX01000068.1, on the reverse strand, counting down.
AAGTAATTTATTTTCTTTTAAATATGCCACTACTTTAGATAAGCCATATGGTAATACTTCATCTTTACTACCAAATTCCTCTATTAAATCGTTAATATCTTGATCACTTAATCTATTTTTTAGAGATTCCTTTAGGAATAATATCGCTTCTTTTTTACTAAACGGCAGTAATTTAATATTTTCTATATCATCACTTAAAGCATTATTTTTAGTAGTAATTATTACTTGGACTTTATCTTTAGATATATTCATTATGCCGTTGAGACAAGGCTCAATATCTTTATATGCTTCAACATTATCAAAAATAAATAATATATTTGAATTCAAATTAGTAATTTTGATTATTTAAAATGATCTTGTTTTCAATCTTTTTTACAAACTCACCGCAAGAATTAGGTATTATCCCCCAACTTACGTTACCGATAAAATCATTATCTTGTATTTTGCTTGCTATTTCCCTTAAATGTTCTTCTGTTGGCTGTATTTTTCTAAGGTCTAGATGAGTAAACGAGGGATCATTTATGGTTAATCTATGTACAATATCTTGATAATTGGAACTATATCGGGCTTTCATAAGTAATAGTATTTTTCTAACTTATATATGATATAGGTAATCACTTCTTTTACAACCTATAATTTATGAAAAGCTCATTAATTTATTTACTTGAAATGTAATATAATTTAATATATTAACTTAGGTTAATTAACTTACGAGGGTTTTATGTCTAAACAAAGTAACAACGAGAAAAATAGTAGAATAATTCCTATTGAGGGTGAAGATGGTATAATAAGATTTAAACATTCAGAGAATGATTTTCATGGCAATAGCTTAGCTGATGTCTCTAAGCATATAGAAAAGATGAATAATATGTATTACTCTTCTGAGCAAAAAAATGCTACTGTTAACTCTTTAATGACTGGTTTAATGACTGGAAATTTAAATTATTTTGATATAGGAACTTTATATCCGACTATATCCAATGGCATTCATTTTACAAAAGGAGATATGCATGCACCTTATTATAATTTAACTCAACAAAATAAAAATTGTGAATCTACATTAACAGGTGATGCAAACGAAGAGGCTTCTTCTTAATTTACTTAAAATTCTAAATTAATACTATATCTCGTTCCCTTAAGTTCTCCGGTTTTAGTAAATGCCTGCATTTCTACTAATTCTTGGAGATCTCTTGTGGCAGTAGCTTTAGAAGTTTTAGCAATATTTATGTAATTCTTAGCACTTAAGCCGCCTTTAAAGCCTTCCGGTCCTTCTTCAAAAATTCTTTTGATTACTTTCTCTTGCCTTATATTTAACATATTTTTGAATTTATCGTAAAATTTTGTTTTATTAATTAAAAACTCAATATTAAGCAAAGTATAATCCTGAGCTTTAATTATTGTTTCGGCAAAATATAATATCCAATTGGTGATCTCTAGGCTTTTGTTATTACTTTCTAAGGCATTATAATATAACTTTTTTTCGTTATTTATTACATGCGATAAAGCTATCAATATCGGCTGTCCTATATTGTGACATAACATTTTTATAGCAATAGCTCTACCTATTCTTCCGTTACCGTCTTCAAACGGATGTATAGATTCAAAATAAAGATGGGCTATAGCTGCTTTAGTAAGAGGAAGAATAGAATCCGTATCATCATTATACCATTTTACAAACTTATCCATTTCCTGCGGAACAATACTAGACGGAGGAGCTTCAAAATGAACAACAGGGTCATGATACTTACCTGAAATTACTTGCATAGGCTCTACATGTGTACGATATTTGCCTATAGCACCTAAATCTCTTCTGCCGTTCATTAGCATTTCATGCCATTGATACAAACAATCATGACTTAAAGGCTGCTCATATGTATAATACATATCAGCTAGCATTTCTGATATACCGTTTTCCGCAGGCGATGCTTTCCTATTATCTATTGCTATATTAAAATAACGTTTTATAGAAGATTGCAAGCTATCTCTATTTAGATATTCCCCCTCAATTTCAGAGCTATTTAACGCTTCATCACTTGCAAGCGTAACAATCAAATTCTTATTATTTACTTCCGAAAGATGCTTAAATGCTCCTAAAAGAATACCGTTATTGCTAATAAAACGCTTCTCTAAATCAAATATAAGCTTTTGATCATATTTAAAGTTAGACCAATCTTTATCCTGCCAATTCCACATAATGAGTTATAAATATCTAAGTTATAACTCATATTATCATATAATTGTGAGTTATAACATTAGTTTTTATATGAAATTCAATATTTAAAACAAATCATTGCTATTACGTACATGATGTGGTACACTTGAGACTACAAATTTTTTAGGTATAATATTATGGCTATTTATACGAGTTCGCAAGCACGAGCTAACTTATTTAATCTTATTGATGAGACAAACAAAACTCACGAGCCTATTTATATAAAGGGTAAACGCAATAATGCAGTAATCATATCAGAGCAAGACTATGAAGGACTACAAGAAACTTTAGCGATTTATTCTGTACCGGGGTTAGTAGAAAGAATCCTTGAAGCTAGTAAAGAACCGTTAGAAGAATGTATTAGCCATGAGGAATTTTGGAAATCATGAAATATACTTTAATATATGACAAAAGAGCGGCAGCTGATAAAGATAAATTAACCTCAGCTAAATTAATAGATAAAGCACAACAATTATGTAATGATTTAGCTATTAACCCTATTCCTTTAAATAGTAAAAAACTTTATCGTGATTTAGTGGGTAAACGCTCTATAAGAATTAACTTACAACATAGATTAGTTTATGAAATATTTGAAAAAGAAAAAACTATAAAAATAATTAGTATGTGGGGACATTACGAGTAAGTGTTTACTAATTCTTATGCAAAGCATCAAAGATCATTTCGGCAAGCGGTTTACTAATCCCCTTTACTTTAGCAAGCTCATCTGCTGTTGCATCCGTTACTGCTTTATATGAACCGAAATAATGCAGCAATGCTTTTTTACGGGTTTCGCCTATTCCGTCTATTTCATCAAGGCTTGAGAATTTTATCGCACGTGATCTACCTAAGCGATGATTCTTTATCGCAAAATTATGTGCTTCATCCCGCAATATTTGTAGATATTTCATAACCGGCAAGCTTTTATCCAGCGTAAATATTTCCCTGCCCACCATATGAAACTGCTCTAAGCCGGCATTTCTATCAGGACCTTTTGACATGCAAACGAAAGGAATATTCATCTCGAGTTTTGCCATTACTTCTTTAACGATACCTAAATGCCCCTTGCCCCCGTCTATAATCATTAAACTCGGTAATCTATGCGGTTCTTGCTTTAGTCTTGTAAGTCTTCGGGTAAGGACTTGCCTTAGCATTTCATAATCATCGCCTACAGCGTCATTACTGGATCCCGTGGACAAGCCACGGGATGACAGAGAGGGAGCGTGGGATGACAATGAAAAAACCCTATATTCTTTTTTATCAAAACCGTTTTCACCTACAACTATCATAGCACCAACGGCAAACTTACCTTGAATATGGCTATTATCGTATATTTCGATTCTGTTAGGTAGCTCGGCAAGATTAAATAACGCTTTCACTTCAGCCATTATTTCTTGATTCTTAGCAAATCTCTTTAAATATTGTTCAAGCGAAAATAAAGCATTCGTCTCGGCATTTTGAACTAGCTTGGCTTTACCGCCTTTCGTAGGAACTATAATATTAAGCTTATTGATAGTATTGATCTTTTTAATTGCTTCTACGGTATTTTCAATATCATCAATTTCATGATTAAGGATAATTTCTGAAGGCGCTTGTTGTTTCTGATAAAATTGTAGTAGGAAATATTTCAGCACTTCCTGCTTAGTGCTATTTTCGGTGTGAACGGGAAAGTACGGAATGTTACCGCAAGCCTGCCCTATTCGGTATAAAAAAACCTCTACGCAATAATGCCCGTTTTTCTCGGCAATAGCAATTATGTCTGCATCTTTTACTATATCCGAAATGCCGGCTTTAAGCTGCACGTAACTTAACGCTTTAATGCGGTCTCTAATTTCAGCAGCTTCCTCAAAACGCATCTGATCGCTTAACTCTTCCATCTTCTGCGATAGATTTTCTTGTAGTTCTTTCGTGCGACCTTGCAGAAAATCCTTAACCTGTGCTACTAATTCAGCATAATCTCCTTTATTTATTTTACCGACGCACGGAGCATAACAACGTTTGATTTCATATTGCAAACAAGGACGAGTGCGGGAATTAAAATAATTATCCGTGCAGGAACGCAGTTTAAAAATTTTCTGAAGTTCACTTAAAGTAGTATTAACTTCTGACGCTGAAGCAAAAGGACCGAAAAACTTCCCGTCATTTAAATCTTTACCTCGATATTTTAACAATTGAGGAAAATCATGGTCTAAACGTAATTTAATAAAGGGAAATGACTTATCGTCTTTAAGAAGAATATTAAATTTCGGTTGAAATTTTTTGATTATCTGTGCTTCTAATAAGAGAGCCTCAACCTCGGAGCTAGTAATGCTATACTCTAAGAAACAAGTATTTGCAACCATCCGAAGCGTCTTATTATCTAAATCACTTTTAATGTAATTATTAAGGCGTTTCTTAAGATTTTTAGCTTTACCGACATAGATAATTTGCTTGTTAAAGTCAAGCATTCGGTAGACCCCGGAATATTCGGGAGCATCTACAAGCTTGGATTTAATTAACTCACTGCCGGTAATTTCCGAAGTCATACAGTTCTGCCTCTGTCATACCGTGGCTTGTCCACGGTATGCATTGTTGCGTGGATACCAGAGTCGTCATTGCGAGGAGCGAAGCGACGTGGCAATCCCGTCAAACATCCTGAGATTGCTTCGTCAATTACTTCGTAATTTCCTCGCAATGACGTTCCCCCTAACTCCCCGTTTTATTATAAGGATTATCGGTTGCTACTTTAACATTAACGGTTTTTGTTGTTCCATCGTCAAAGAAGAAAGTCAGATCAAAACTATCCCCAACATTTAGATCCCTTTTTAAATCATACAACATTATATGCATACCGCCGGGTTTGAATTCAGCATTAATATTACCGGAAATTAAAAACGGATAATCTACTTTTACCATCTTACTATTTCCTTTTTCATCAGTAATTGTTTGATGAATTTCTATTTTACCTATTTCATCGGAGGATATATTTGTTAAATTATAACTAGCCTCTCTTGTATTTACTAAAGTAAAATACATAGCAGAGTTGCTTATTTGATTATCTACATTTGTTGTAGGTCTTGCCCATGGTTGTTCAAATTGAACAGCCCCGGATGCAGGCAAAGCAACTAAAGTAGAAGAAGAATCCGTAGAGTTAGAATTTTGGTTTGACTGATTATTTAAATCAGCATAACTTACCGTGCAAGTTAAAGCTATAAAACTTGCTAATAATGTTTTTAACATAAAAATACCTTTAATAAATTGTAAGAGAATAAGACATTAGCACAAATTATTATTTTCGTAAAAGATATTTCTTATATATTTCCTTAGGAAATTTCTCAATTGCATAACGTAAGGTAGTTCTTGGCATTTGTGATATATAATTATCCAAAAAATCCATCAATTGCTTTTGATCTTTTTTTCCCGCCTCACGCAGCATCCACCCTACTGCTTTGTGGATTAAATCGTGCTTATCATTAAGGAGCAATAACGCTAATTTAAAAGTAACTTCAAGCTCATTTTTTCGAATAAAATACCAAGTTGCAACAATGGATATACGTTTTTCCCAAAGGTCACGTGATTTAGCTAATGTAAAGAGATAATCTTTATCTTTATCCCATAAATAAGCCCCGATAACATGGTGAGCGGAAACATCCACTAAGTTCCAATTATTGACATGCTTTATATGGTCTAAATAGAATTCATAAAAAAGTCTTTTATCTTTATCGGAAGCCTTTTGATATTTATTAATCAAAATAATTAATGCCAAAAACCTCTCTTCGTTAAATTCCGAAGAAATAAGCCGGCTTAAATCATCCATACTCAAATCATAATAATTCTTAGCAACTATCCGCAAATTCGGCACAGTCACTCCTATAAACCTATCATGCTCACCATACTGCCCTTCTTTAGTTTTAAAGAAAGCAGCTAAACGCTCTGCCGGAATAGTCGCCGAGTTAATTAAAGTATTTCTAATTTGTTGAAGAGTATTATTTTTTATCAAAAAATGCCTATGTTAAAAAAAATAGATAGTAAAACTATAATTCAGGTTTTTTATTAAATTGCAATATCTTAGTAGCAATTTCAATAGCATCTAATTTTGAGCTATCAAACCAAATATCATACAAACTTTTACAAGATGTAAAAACATCATATTGATCTGTTTGTAATCTTATAAACTCTTCTGTTAAAAAAAGGTTGTCGGTTCTAGTTTTTAGCCTTTTTAATCGTTCTTCCATCGGACAAAAAATTCCCACAAATTTTATTTCATAATCATGTAAATATTCAAGATAAAATTTGGCTAGTTCTTGTGCATCTGGTCCATCTAATGCAGTATCAATAACAATATCAAAGTCTTTACTTAATAATGCCTTCGCAGTTGCAAGCAATATCAGTGCCACAATTTTTCTTCGAGCGAGTCTATTGTTATTATAAAGCCCTTTTAATCCTTCATCATTATTTTCAGTACCTGGTTCATTTTCTGCAAATTTAAATCCTTTTGAAAAAATTGTACTAAAAAATGCTCCAGTTTTATCAATTTGTAAATGAACAAATTTATCATTAGATTGTTTACAAATTTCTTTAGCTATTGTTGTTTTTCCGGCACAAGAAGCACCGTTAATTATTATAACTTGATTCATACTTAATTATCAAATTTAGTTCTGCTTTTTAATAATTTTTGCTTCTCATGTTCGATAAGCCATTTTTTACGATGTAATCCTGAGCCGTAACCGCCAAGCTCACCGTTATTATTGATAATGCGGTGGCATGGAATAATTATAGCAAACTTATTTGCTCCGTTAGCATTTGCAACGGCTCTATAAGTAGTTTCTTTACCTATTGCTTTAGCCTGATCAAAGTAGCTACGTGTTACGCCGTAAGGTACATTCATCAGCTCTGCCATACTGATTTTTGGAACTCACTGCCTAAAAGCTCTATAGGAGTATTAAATTTCTGTAAACCACCGTCAAAATAAGCTTTAAGCTCTTTTTCAATTGATGAAATAGGTTTAGTACTACCTGCAGTAATATCTGACTTTGCTTTGATCTTAAGTTTTTTAATTTTATGCTCCAACCCTCTACTTTCAGCAAAATCAAGCAGACAAAGCTTATCTTCGTCACTAATTCCGAGCATTAAACCAAGAGGCGTATCTAGCCAAGCGGATTTTAAAACCATTCCTTTATCCTAAATATAATTTTTAATATTATATTATTGATTTTCTTATTTAACAATTTTATATTTTTAAAACCAATAATTTATAGGTTTTTATTATGAAAAAAGCACATGTTTTTAAATATTCTCAAATAGTTAAAACAGATAGAATGAAAAATATAGCCCAATTTAGTCAACATACTTCTCTCACTCCACCTAATATTGGAGCTATAGCTATAAATGAAGAAAAAGAAAGCGGGGTAATAGATCAATATAAAAAAGGTACCATAACTACCGAAGAATTTCGCACACAACTAAATAAATTAATTGAAAACGCAGCTGGCAAACCTGTTACAAATATTGAAACATTTGATAATTGTTGGAACGCTATGTGCGTAGTAGAATCGGAAACACTAGCTAAGCTACATGATTTACAGCAAAAACATGACTTTCATATCCATATTATAGCCGGCACTAATGAGCTACAACATAATTATATCCAAGCTAAAATACCTAAAGCTCCACAAAAGCCTAGTATTTCTTATACCTTATCTTATGAGCTAAGTACTTTAGATAAAGATTTATTAAAGCAAAATGCAGAACAAAATTTAAAAGCTCAAGATTATGAGCCGGTATGGCATATAGAAGAGCAGCATAATTATGAAACAAATGCTTTAGAAATACTAGGTAATTATTATGGTGAAAGTAGTGTTTAAGTATTACCTGCGTTGATCGGATACGTCATTCCTGTAAAGGCGTTGTTGCATATCCGTATGTCATTCCTGCGAAAGCAGGAATCCAGTATAAAGCGAGATAAAACGAGCTTTTTATTTAAAAATTTGCTGTATTTATGCTTTTTTTCTGGATTCCCGCTTTTGCGGGAATGACATAACAGCACCACTACACAATAATATACTCTGAAGTAAAATGAAGAGTAAGTAGACGAAGATCAACTTGGAAAAGAGCAAGGAGTTTGTAAGCCGAGAAGCGGAGCGTACTATAGTACGTGAGCATTCGAGGTCTTACAAAAACGACGTGCAGCTAAATTCAAAAAGCTTCAGACAAGATGAATTTAAAGGTGAGCCTGCGGAACGTACACTTAGTACGTGAGCAAAGGCGAATCCTGTAAAATTCGCTTGTATCAAGTTTTTTGAATTAGCTGTAGCCAATTTTTCAAGTTCATCGAGTATACCCTTCTGTAATCTCTGCAAGCCTAGTAAACAACGCTTCAATCATATCCCAACCTTTTTGTTGAGTATCTAATAAGGCAGGATCGTTAATATTTAACCTTTGCAATAAATCTATCCCCATCTGTTCATGTTCAGGATCAAGGTGGGTATGGGTTTTGAAATGCTTTCCGCTCTTTTCGCAATTTAAAAATATTGCTCCTAATTTCTCATAAAATACAGTAGCACATGATTCTATTACTAAATGCACCAGCACGGCACGCTCGCTATCTCCAAGCGTCATCATTTTTAAGGTAAACCAAGAACCTAATGCCTCAAAGATAGGATCTTGCGGCTCGGTATCATTTTTTCTTTCTTGGGAAAGCTCTATATTGTGACCGAACTCATCAAGTAAATGCTCCCAAGCAAGTTTTATAAATTCTTTCCGCTCAGAAAACACTACCCTTGCAAGTACCATTTTTTGGAATTCGTTTGACCAAATTTGAAAATAATCAAGAAACTTATCTTTCTGCCATTTATTATCTAATTTGATTTTAAATAATTTATTTTCTTTAAATTTTTCTTTATATTTTTCATTCTCTAAAATTAAGTGATTTATTATATCCATATAACTAATATTAAATTAATGCTAGGTGCTGTGAAGTTTTCTAATTGATTTTATATTTTTAGAAATCTTCACAGGACCTACAATACATTAATATTTTCTATATGAATTTGTCACTAATATTAAGATTTATTCACCAATTTTTAAAACCATATGTGTATTTATAAACAAATATAAACTGAATTATCACAATTTGAACGCAATAGATATATATAACATTCCTACTTAGCCATTTTAAATTTAATGATATTTTTTGCGAATAATCTTTTATTGTCATTAATATATAAGTCAGCATTAAAAGAATAATATCTAGAACTAAATCAAAGTTTGAAAAAATAGATGCATCCAAAGGAATCGCAAGCGTATATATGATAGAATGGCAAACAAAGGCAAAGATTGCTATAAAACAGCAAAGTTTAAGATTTTTCGGCTCATTTTTTGCAATAAACCCGAGTATCATCATAGCAATTACAAGCGTTCCGTAATCTATAAGATTTCCGGTAATATACCATAAAATCACCATTATAATGGCATGACAGTAACCGCTATAGAAGAAATGAGTTAAAGAATTACGTAAGCAGTAAATATACCATTGCCCAAGATAAATAGAAATTAAGATGTTAGTAACAATAAATTGCTTAAACAAGATAGTGGTATAAATATGTAGCAATACTCCATATATAATTATATGTGTTTTTGGTTTGTCATGAAAATTATAACCGGCAAAAAAGCAGAAAATCGGCATAGCGGTTCGACCGATTACCCGCATAAATGTTAATTCCGGATATAAATATAACCCTATATGATCGATAAACATTGTTATGATCGCTAAGGTTTTTAACAAATCTTGATAGTTAGACTGATTTCGACTTCTTGTTATTATCATAATTAACTACTTTTAATAAATATGCCGTTCCAAAAAATGAGAGAACGCCAAGCGTAATAGTACCGCCTAGCGTACAAACTTTTATAAGTAAATATTCTGAATAAAAATATTGTAAATAATAATATTTTATTAGCCAGATGATACAAGACATTATTAAACAGCATAACAAAATTTTAGCAAAAAAGAGTTTTATGCCGGATTCTATATGCAACTTATTTTGTTTAGTAGTGTAGCTATATAATAAACCTAGATTATACCAAGCGGCAATGGACGTACCGACCGCAATACCGATATGTTTTAAAGAATCCATCAATAATAAATTCATACCGGTATTAATTATTATTGAAAAAAAAGTTATTTTAAGCGGCGTTTTAGTATCACCGTTTGCATAAAAAATAGGGGTTAAGATTTTTGCTAAAATAAAGGCAGGTAGCCCAAGGGCAAACGCCGCAATTGCCTCAGCAGTGTTTGTAGTATCTTGCGGCGTGAAAGCCCCTCTTTCATAGATAATATTAATAATAGGATGAGATAAAATTATAAGCCCAAAGGTTGCAGGCAACGACAAAAGCAGCCCCATTCTAATGGCATTATTCTGCACTTTTGTAGCAACTACTATATCGTTTGATTTATATATTTTCGATAGCTCGGGTAATAATATAGTAGAAAAGCTAGTACCTATTATAGATAAAGGAAATTGATAAATTCGGTCGGCATAGGATAATATAGAAATAGCACCTTCGATAAAGCTGGCAATCGATTGCGAGATAAACAGATTTAACTGCTGCACTCCTGAGCTAATGGTAGCCGGTCCCATATTAATCAACAACTTTTTCACGTCAGGATCATCAGGCTTAAAGATAAACGGGAAGCTTAGATCTGCTCTCTTAACGCAAATAAACATAAACGAAACTTGCAATATTCCGGCAATTATTAAAGATAGGCTGATTGAGATAGCCGAGGATGTATAATTATCCAGCATCAAAGTACAGACTATTACGCACACGCTTAAGATAACGGGGGAAAAAGCAAAGGCGGCAAATCTTTTGACTGAGTTTAATATGCCGCCGAGTAATGCCGTTAATGATACGAATATTAAGTAAGGTAGGGTAATTCGGCACAAAAATACCGTAAGCTCAAATTTTTCTTTCTTACCGTGAAAACCCGGGGCAATAATTAGCATTAATTGCGGCATAAAAATCTGCATTAACACTATTATTACTATTAATGTTAAAAGTAAAAGACTAAAAACCTCACCGGAAAATCTACCGGCTGCTTTTTTAGAGATAAGCATTTTTTCGTTGTAGATAGGAATAAAAACGGCTGAAAGTGCACCCTCGGCAAAAATCCTTCTAAACAAATTGGGTAGTTTAAAGGCAACGTTAATGCTATCACCCATAAATGTTGAACCGAATAACGATGCAACAAATTGCTCACGCACAAGCCCGAATATACGAGAGATTAGGGTGAAGAAAGCTACTATGATCCCGGAACGAAATAATCGACTTCCTGCATAACTTGCTTCTAAAGGTAATTTGTGCGTCAATCCGGTACTCGCATCCTCACGTACTAAAGTGTACGCTGCGGTGCTGCGTGCCATGTTTCCTACAAATTCCTCTTTATTAGTGGACGTTTTCAAAAAGTCTGATGTCACTGTTTATAATTATTGTTTGTTTGTATATAGATGGGTGTAGTTAGTTGCGGGGATCACGTCATTGCGAGGAAAATTACAAAGTAATTGTACGTCCGCAAGGAAGTATAAAAATGCATAGCATTTTTATTATTTTCCTGGATTGCCGCGTCGAAGCTACGCTTCTCCTCGCAATGACGATTTGGTATCCACTATACTCCTTATAAATGAAAAATTGGTAGACGAAGCTCAATTTGGAAAAGAGCGAGGAGTCTGTAAGCCGAGGAGCGGAGCGTATACTTAATACGTGAGCATCCGAGGACTTACAAAGACGACGTAGCCAATTTTTCAAATTCAGCGAGTCCTATCTATTCCCTCATTAATTAAGCTATCGGCTTTGGATTTATTTTCCCAGCCCGTAACTTTAACCCATTTACCTTTCTCTAAATCTTTATAATGCTCAAAGAAGTGAACAATACGTTTCTTTAGCATTTCGCATAAATCATCTAACTCTTTGATATGATCAAACGTAATATCAAGCTTAGAGGTTGGCACTGCAATAATTTTCTCGTCTAAACCCGATTCGTCTTCCATCATTAATACGCCGACTGCCCTACACTTAATAACAGAACCAGGCACTACCGGATGATGCGATACGACAAGCACGTCTACCGGATCACCGTCATTAGAAAGAGTATGCGGAATAAAACCGTAATTGCATGGGTAACTCATCGTGGTTTGCATAAAGCGATCGACAAATACTGCTCCTGATTCTTTATCGAATTCATACTTTATAGGACCGCTATTCATCGGAATTTCAATGATTACGTTTATCTCATCGTTATTTGCTTTTGCTTTAATTTTATCTATAAACATTGTTTTTTATTTTATTTATTCATGTCATGCCGTGGCTTGACCACGGCATCCAGTTAAAAATATTAAGACAACTCGTACTTCAAGCTGTTTTAATGGATACCGTGGTCAAGCCACGGTATGACACCGAGGACTTTAACTCGGAGGTCTATAATTCTCATCATGCTTGGCAAGCAATTGCTGTGCTATAAACCTGCCATCCGATAATTTACCGGTAGCGATGATTCCCTGCCCTTCACGAAATAAGGCGGGTAGTACTCCTTGATATAATATTTCTAAATCTTTGATATTATCGGTAATAATAAAACTTATTTTATCTGCTGCGATTTTATTTATCGAATCTACTTTAACAAGCCCGCCAACCCTTAATTCCTTATCGGGGTCTGTTTCACTAATCTTTGACGGCGGTAAGAAGAATACTATGTTTTGTTCTAAATTATAAAGTATTACGCTAATTCCAAGCAATATCGAACAAAAGCAAATAATGATAGTTATTAATCTATTTTTTACTCTTTTTTGCATCAAGATTCTTTTTCTTATTCAGTAGCTTATAATTTAAAAAACTATTAATAAGCAATATTGCCAAAGCTAAAAAGGTAAATAAATATGCAGCCAATAGATAATAATTCATTGATTGTTTTTTATAAATTCTACTACTTCCATAGGCGAAGAATCTAAATAAAAATGCTTTAAATATTTTCCGTTTTTATCCATTAAATATGTAAAAGACGAATGATCTAACATATAATTACTGTTATTGCCCTCATCTACACGAGCATAATAAACTTTAAATTTTTCTGCTACTTCTTTTATTTGTGCATCGCTACCGGTAAGTCCTATAAATTTAGGATGAAAATGTTTTAGATATTCTTTCAGCATTTGCGGAGTATCACGTGCCGGATCTATGGTAATAAACACCGGTACAACGTCTAAATTATGATTACCGAGAACCGTTATGATTTCCGTTATTTTATTTAAAGAAGTTGGGCAGATATCCGGACAACCGGTAAATCCAAAATAGATTAGGCTTAATTTACCTTTAAGTTTATCACTATTAAATACTTCCCCATCTTGATCTATTAACTCAAAATCACCGCCGATTTGTACGTTATCTTCATAGATATTTACCTGACCGGCTAAAGGTTTTTCAGGAGTTTTGACGGTTAGCAATACATATATTGCTGCTACTCCTATCAACAAACTACCCCCGATAATAACTTGTATAACGTGCTTTGATTGCATATTTTTAATCCTTCAATTGTTACCTAGCTATGCTTCAATCTTTTTAATCGTTTATATAAATATTGTGGTAGGACCATTGTGAAACAATCTTTCCGTCATTGCGAGAAGAATTACAACGTAATTCGACGAAGCAATCCAGTAAAAAATGCATAGCATTTTTATTATTTTTCTGGATTGCCACGCTCCTTTTAGTCGCTCGCAATGACGATTTATGACATCTCGAATGTTCTTACACCAGACCTAATTTTTTAGGTTTAAAATATTTAACCCAAATATCTATTAATAATTTAGTGATGATAATTGCCGAAAACATTGAGGATATAATCCCGATTGTTAACGCAACGGCAAAACCTTTTATCGCTCCGACTCCAAATATATAAAGCAAGAAAGCAACAATTAAAGTAGTTAGGTTAGAATCAAGAATAGTAGCAAAAGCCGACTCAAACCCTGTCCTAATGGCATAAAGATTAGAAGTGCCTTTATTCAACTCTTCCTTAATTCTTTCATAAATTAGTACATTAGCATCCACTGCCATACCCATAGTTAATATTATCCCAGCAATTCCTGGCAAAGTTAAAGTAGCTTGGAATAATGAAAGTAATGCTAATATATATAACAAAGCAAGGCTTAAAGCAATATTTGCAAATAACCCGAGAGTACCATAAGACCAAATCATAAATATGCAAACTGCAATAAATCCTATCAGTCCTGCTTTCTTTCCTGATTCTATAGAATCCGCTCCAAGGTTTGGACCTATGCTTCTTTCTTCGATAATTTTAAGCGGCGCAGGCAGTGAACCGGCACGTAATAATAATGCAAGTTCATTTGCCGATTCAACATTAAAATCGCCTGAAATTATACCGCTACCGCCCATAATTGGGCTATTAATCGTAGGAGCACTTAACAATTTATTATCTAAAACTATAGCAAGATGTTTACCGATATTATTTTTGGTTATTTCCCCGAAGAGTTTACTACCTAAATTATTGAAAGAAAAAGCCACTACTGCCTGTGAATTTTGATCAAAAGAAGCTGCAGCATTTGTTAATTGATCACCCCCAAGCACGGCTTTTTTCTTTACGACCATATAATATTCGCCTCTGCTACTTTCCCCTTTAACTAGCATAGAACCCACCGGAACACGACCCTTTACCGCTTCTTCAACATTAGCATTTTCGTCAACTAAGTGGAAAGTTAGTTTAGCAGTTTTACCCAAAATACTTTTTAAGTAAGACGGATTTTCTTCGCCTGGAACTTGCAATAATATATGTCTATCGCCTTGTTTTTGCAAAATAGGCTCTTTAGTACCGGTACTATCGACACGCATTCTGACAATCTCAATAGATTGATCTACGACTTTATTAAGTAAATCACTTAACCTAGATTCACTATAAGTAAGATTAATTTTATTCTCTTTCTCGTCAATATTAATTTCCGGATCGATCTTATAAATTATTTTCCTTATCTGCTTTAATTCTTCAGGTGATCTTAGCTCCAGCTGCACGCTAGCTTGCCTAACCGACATATTTTTATAGCCGATTTTATCCTCACGGAAATTCTTACGCAGCGTATCGGCTAGATTTTCCATCGAGTCGTTTAAATAGCTATCGAAATCAACATCGAGCAATAAATGTGCTCCCCCTCTAAGGTCAAGCCCTAAATTTACCGAATCATGCGGCAAATATTTGGACTCTACCTGCATAAAGTTAGGCAAAGCACAAATAATCGCAAAGATTGTACATATAATTGAAAGAAAAATTTTCCACTTAGGAAGATTTTGCACCGCTTACCTTCTTATCTTTTTTGTTATTTTTAGGATTTTCCTTTTTGCTGCTAGGCATTTCTTTAGAACGGCTTGTTATATCGACAATAGCAGTTTTTAAGACTTTAATATGCACGTCTTTTGCTATTTCAACTTCAATATTAGGATCATTTTCATTAACCTTAGTTACTATACCGTAAATACCGCTATTTGTTAAAACTTCTTCGCCTTTTTTAACTTCGCTAACTAGTTTTTCTCTTTCCTTACGACGCTTTTCTTGCGGACGTAATAGCAGAAAATAGAATACCGCAAAAATTAAAACCATCGGGACTAAACTAGTTAATCCTGATGTTAATGAATTAGTATTTTCCACCGGCACAACTTCCGTTTCTTGTATCTCTATCGTATCGTTATTACCTGCAGAATTATCCTGACTGTTTGCTGACATAAATTATTACCTTTAAATATTTATAAAAAATCCAATAAAATAAAAATAGCTACCTAACGGCTTTAATGCAAGGGTAAAATATAAAAAAAGGAAGGAAGAGTTTCTCTAGAAGATATTAGAAAGAAATCTAATTTGTTTAATAGTTTAATTGCTATGTCATTCCAGCAAAAAGGCGTCGCCTGCGTGGATACCAGAATCGTCATTGCGAGCGACCATAGGGAGCGTGGCAATCCAGAAAAATAATAAAAAATGCTACGCATTTTACTGGATTGCTTCGTCAAATTACTTCGTAATTCTTCTCGCAATGACGATTCGACATTTACTTAGAAATGACACACCGATACAAAAAACTTAATGGAGCGGGTGAAGGGATTCGAACCCTCGACTTCGACCTTGGCAAGGTAGCGCTCTACCCCTGAGCTACACCCGCTTAAAAAATAAACTGCGGCGTTTCAATATAAGGCTTTAAGGGGATAAAATTCCTTGATATTAAAACGCCTATGCTTAATTTAATAAGCGAATTAGAATATAGGAAATAATTAAGAGGATTGCAAGTGCTAAATTATAAAAAATTACACCAACTCACTAACCTGCGATTTTGCAAATAGTTTAATTTGGAAATTGATAAAATCCGGATTACTTTTTGCATCCGCTTCTGCAAATTTATGTGCTTTAAGGAGCAGGTCGTAATCCCGTGCTAGATCGGCAAAGAAAAACTCTATTTCACCGCTTTGCTTCACGCCCAAAATTTCGCCGCTACCTCTAAGTTTTAAGTCCTGCTCGGCAATATAGAACCCGTCATTAGTTTGCTTCATTATCTCAAATCTACCTCGTGCTACTTTACCGAGCCTTTTAGGGTTATACAGCAATATACAATATGATTGCAGTGACCCGCGCCCTACTCTACCTCTCAATTGATGAAGCTGAGCAAGCCCGAATCGTTCGGCGTTTTCGATAATGATTAAAGTTGCCTCCGGTACGTCTATCCCGACTTCGATAACAGTCGTTGCGACCAATATCTTAATTTCACCCTCTTTAAATTGCTTCATTACGGCGTCTTTCTGCTCGTTTTTCATCTTACCGTGAATAATACCCGTAACTCCTCGATAGATATTGTCAATCGAGCTAAAACGATTCATTACATCCATCAACAAACCGTCTTCCTCCTTCGTCATCCCGCGGCTTGACCGCGGGATCCAGTTAAAAACATCAAGATTATCGGTATTTTTGGCTGTATTTCTGGACCCCGTGGTCAAGCCACGGGGTGACATTGTCGGTATGACAATAAGAGGATTTTCCTTATCGCCCTGCTCTATT
>DYDX01000067.1 GCA_020404425.1 Rickettsia endosymbiont of Pyrocoelia pectoralis | reverse complement strand
GATCATTTGAAACTTTGTTTAAATAAACTTGCTAATAACATCAATTCTTATATTAAAAAAATCCTATTTTATGATAAAAGCTTTACTCTCTTTCAACTTATTTACTAAAACTGTCCGGTACTATGGATTTATTCACGGGATGACATAGGTAAAAATTATCCACGCACGCAACGCCTAACCGTGAGTCATATCGTCTTTGTTTTTAACTGCTTTCTTGCTAACTTCATCTTGCCATTTAGTGGATTTGGCATCTTTTTTATCTGATTTTACCGGCTTTGTTTTTTCTTGTTTTGTTGGTTTTAAAACTTGTTCTTTTAATTTTTTGATAGCTTTTAAATCCTCTTCATTTAAAGCTAACAAATCCGGTTTCTCTTTAGTTCTAGTAGAAGCTTTAGCTTTTTTACTATTCACTTCTTCATTTAAATCTCTTATTGTTTTTATTAACTGCCCTCTTGCACTTGGTCTAATGCCTATGGCTTCTAAAATTCTTGTTAAAATAGAACTAACTTTATTATATAATTTAAGTCTTTTTCCGCCTATTTCCCTTTCCTCATATTTAAGAATTTTATTAAAATAATCCGGATGTTCTTTCATCAAAGATTTTAATTCTTGTTCTTTTATTTCATAATAAGGATGGTTATGTTTTTTAGAAATTAAAGTACTTAATTTTATTTCAAGACCATATTCTTTTAGAGATTCCTGTCTCTTCGTTATCCCTTCTAAAAAGCCGGCTTCAGCTTCTTCAAGAGTTACTATTTTGGAGTTATCAAACTGTCCTGGCATTGCTCGTTTTACAAAAGCTATTATTGCTTCATCGCTATAATATTTAGCTAGTTCCTTAAAGCTTTTATCGATAGTTTTACTTAAATCAACTTCAGAAGATGCAAGTAAACTATCTGCAAATTTAGGATTTTTAGTTCTTAGAGCAGATGGAAACTCTCTAAAATGATTAGTAGGACCAAACCCCGGCAAATGTTTTGCCCTTGAATGAGGGTAAATTTTATTTGTTAAATTATTAAGACTACCTGCAAAATCTATTCTTACTAGTTGCGGTAAAGTTTTAAGGTTTTTTGAATCTCTAGTAACGCCTATATTGCCGATATGTACATCAAAATCACCTATTAATAAACTTGTAGGCATAATATTTTCAAAATTTTGATATTTAACCTCTTTAAAAGCATTATCAATGGTTCTAAATAATTTATTTCGTGATCCCATAAAAAGAGGTCGCTCACCGCCTTTTCTAAACCAAGAACTCGGCTTAGTGTCTTTAGACATATGCTTGTCCATATCAACATACATATCGCTGCTATAATCCTTAAAAAACTCGGATTTGACATATATTTGCGAATCATTACTTTTGGATTTATTGAGCTTATCGGGAGCAATTAAAGTAATTATAGCACCGTTTCCCGGGCTTATTGCTTCAAAAATTTGAGAACCTAAAAACTCGGATATATTTTTTGAGGTTGAATTCTCTTTTTTTATCATTACCGTAGTTTTGCCGTCTACACTTTGATATACGCCACCATGTTCTCCTGCTTCATTAACACCGCCGCTTTTAGGCTTTAAAAATTTCCAACCTTCAAAAACCGATTTTTTATTTTCCTCCATTTTTGCCTCTTTATTAATTATTTATTGTTTTATAGTTAATTCAGACCCATTTTGTGACAGGCGTGAGGAGCGAAGCCTATAATAATAGGCGAGACGACGAACAATGAAGCACAAAGTGGGTATCAATTGACTATAGCAGCCGCTTCTAAAGCTGCGTAAGTAAATATACCCGTTGCACCGGCTCGTTTAAAACTAATTAATGATTCTATTAAGCTTTTTTCCCAGTCTAAAGCTCCAGCTAAAGCTGCAAATTTTAGCATGGCATACTCACCGCTAACCTGATAAGCAAAAATTTTAGTATTAAAATTATTAGCAGCTTCACGAATAACATCTAAAAACGGCATTCCAGGCTTAACCATAATCATATCCGCCCCCTCTGCTATGTCATGTTTAATCTCAAGCATTGCTTCTTTGATATTCCGTACATCCATCTGATAGCTGGATTTATCTAAATAATTCTTTTTATTACTACCTACCGCATCACGAAACGGACCGTAAAAACTTGAAGCATATTTAGCGGCATATGCAAGAATACTAACATTTATAAATTCTTCATCATCGAGATATTCTCTTATTGCCCCGATTCTTCCATCCATCATATCGGATGGTGCGACAATATCTACTCCGGCTTTTGCAAGCGTTAAAGCCTGATTGCATAACGCTTTTACAGATCTATCATTATCAACTTCACCGTGATGCACTATACCGTCATGACCGCTTATAGTGTAAGGATCAAGTGCCACATCACATATTATTCCTATATCGATACCGGCATTTTTAAGCGTTCTAATAGTTCGGCATATTAAATTATCTAAATTATAAGCCTCGTCGGCATTTTCGCTTTTTAGGCTTTGATCAATACACGGGAACAAAGCTATGGCTTTAATCCCAAGCCCTGCTGCTTTTTTTGCAGTTTCTACTATTTGGTCTATAGATAAACGATATATACCGGGCATGGTACTAATCTCTTGCCTTTCGTTATGCCCTTCAACAACGAATAAAGGCAGCACTAAATCATTAACCGATAAATTACTCTCGGCAATTAGTTCACGAAGCCAAGCGGCTTTTCTATTTCTTCTAAGTCTAATTAATGGATACATAAAATCTTTCTTAAATTCAATTCATTATAATTATAATCTATTACAAAACAAAATTTCAAGTTTAATAAAAACTCTTAGGGTCGATATCTATTTTTATGTGACAGGAAGAAGGAATTTTAACAAGGCTTAGCCAAAATTTCAGATATTTCTGTAAATTAAATTTTTTATCGGCAATAATAAGTATTCGGTAGCGGTACTTACCGGCAAGTTTTGACATTAAGGAACTTGCCGGTCCTAGGATTTTTACATCGGCTTTTGGGGCAACTCTTACTATATCTTTAGCGATATCTAAAACTTTTTCTTTATTTGTTCCCGATAAAATTACCGACGCCATTTTAGAAAAAGGCGGCATGTTTGCTGTTTTTCGTACGTTAAGTTCACTATCAAAAAAACTATTTTCATCCCCATCTTGAATATAACTAAAAATAATATTATCGGGATAATAGCTTTGCAAATATACCATTCCCTTACTCTCTCCTCGCCCTGCTCTCCCTCCCACTTGGTGCAGTAACTGGAACGTTCGCTCGGCTGATCTTAAATCGGCGTGATTACTACCGAGATCGGCATCTATTACTCCGACTAAAGTAAGATTCGGGAAGTGATAACCTTTTGTTATTATTTGCGTGCCTATTAATATATCTATTTCTAGATTTTCTACTTGCTCTAAAAGCTGAGAAATATTTGCAGGATTTTTAGCATGATCTTTACTTATCACCGCAATTTTACTATTAGGAAAAAGCCCTTTTGCCTCTTCCTCTATTCTCTCTATCCCTGGACCGCAAATAGTTAACGTTTCATCTTCTAAACATTCAGGGCAATTATTATAAATTTTACTTTGATAACCGCAATGGTGGCATTCAAGCTTTTTAGTTGCTTTATGCACTACCATCCAACTTGAACAAAACTTACAAGTAAATTTATGACCGCAAGCTTTGCAAAGCATAAGCGGAGCATAACCACGCCTATTTAAGAATAGCAATGTTTGTTTTTTATTTGCTAGATTATTATTTATAGCTTCTATAAGAATTTGTGATAAATAGAAATTTTTAGCTAGCTTTTCTTTCTTCATATCAATCATTTTGATATCCGGCAAACTAGCATTCTTATATCTGCTAACTAAATTAATTAGATGATATTTTTCTAAATTAACGTTATATATCGTTTCAATAGAGGGTGTTGCTGAACATAAAACGATTTGTGCTTTATCAAATTTGCTTCTAACGATAGCCGTATCTCTTGCGTTATATAATATACCGTCATCTTGTTTATAAGAATCGTCATGCTCTTCATCTATAACTATTAAACCGAGATTTTTAAAAGGCAGGAATAAACTACTTCTAGCACCGATTACTATCTTAACTTTATTCTCTAATATCCCCCTTAAAATCATTTTCTTTTGAGCTTTTGTAACGCTTGAGTTCCATATTATAGGATCAAAGCCGAAACGCTCCTTGAAACGATTAATAATTTGAGTACTTAGGGCAATTTCAGGAAGCATAATAAGCACTTGTTTACCCGTAGCTAAATAGCTTGCTACACGGTTAAAATACACTTCCGTTTTACCTGAACCAGTAACGCCTTTAATTATCACCGGTTTATTAGACATCTTCGGAAACTCTACTTCTGCTGGTAATTTGTGAGTCGATCCGCTGCTCGCATCCTCACGTACTAGCGTGTACGCTGCGGTGCTGTGCTGCGTGTCTCCTACAAATTCCCTACCATAAGCGAGTTTCCGAAGATGTCTATCGCTTTCTTCTAACGCTTCTACTGCTTGCTTTTGTTCCTCCGATAAGTCGGGTAAAATAAAATTATTATGTATTTTCTGTTCTTTAACTTTAATCGGTTTTTCAGCTATATCTACCGGCAACACTAATTTAGCTACGCTCCCAAGCTCTGCCATATAGTAATTGCTTATCCATTTAATTAGCTCTAAGACTTCCGAAGTAAGAGTTAGGTTTAGCGGTACTTTTTCTTTTATAGCTTTTAACTTTTTTGCCTCGACACTTTCGATAAATTCCCATACTATTCCCGTTAACTCCTTATTTCTAAAAGGCACTACCACAAGATCACCGATATTTAAAATTAAATTCTCAGGGATTAGATAGTCTAACGGAAATAATTTTGCTGCCGGTAATAATATCTTCGCTATTTGCATATATTATTTGTTTTATAAATTTCTTTTTATTATATACTAGAATATAGAATTATGGAAATTTAGATGAATAAAGAAAAGAAAATTATTATAGGAATTTCTGGGGCGTCAGGAGTTATATACGGTATTCGCTTACTTGAGGTTTTAAAAGAGCAGGATTTTGAAACGCATTTAGTTATTTCAGACGGGGCAGCTCTTACTATAAAAACCGAAACTACATATTCTATAGAAGAAATACAAAATTTAGCAAATTATAACTATAATATCAAGGATTTAGCCGCTAGCATCTCAAGCGGTTCATTTAAAACTTTAGGAATGATAATCGCTCCTTGCAGTATGAGAACTTTAGCAAGTATAGCTCACTCAATGGAGGATAATTTGATTACTAGGGCAGCAGGCGTTGTACTTAAGGATAAAAGAAAGCTGGTTTTAATGACTCGTGAATCCCCACTTCATATAGGTCATATAGAAAATATGCTAAAGGTAGCAAGCTTCGGCGGTATTATCGCCCCGCCCGTGCCGGCTTTTTACAATAACCCCAAGACTATAGACGATATAATTAACCACTCAATTACTAGAGTTTTAGATTTTTTTGATATCGAAACTAATTTGATTAAAAGGTGGGGAGAGTTATGAAAAGTAAAAAATCAATTTCTTTATTAAAATCTGCATTAAAAAAAGTTCGTAATAATATTAATAAATATTTTTCACCGGAAGAAAGTTTAGTAGATAAATTAATTGCCGAACGTAGAAATGAAGCAAAAAATGAATAATGTGAAAGTACTGTTGCATGGCTTAGGAAAGCTCATTTGGTGTCATACCGTGGCTTGTCCACGGTATCCAAAAAAATATTTAATAAAATAAACATATAAAAAACTAAATTTTTTATATGTTTTACTGGACCCCGTGGTCAAGCCACGGGGTGACATCATAAGAAAATAACTCAATTCAATAAACAAACAACAATGATCCGCAATAAAACAAATATCGATAAGAATATAGCTAAGGATGAAGATAGCTTACCTATACCAAGGTTTTTGCCTTCAAATAAACAGGCAGAGCAAATGCTGATTGGTGCGATTCTTACTAATAATGAATTGCTAAATTATGTATCGGAATTTTTACAAAGTGAGCATTTTTTCGAACCTATTCATCAAAAAATCTATAATGCAATTGAGATAATTACCGAGAAAGGTTTAATTGCGACTCCCGTAACATTGCGTAGTATGCTTAATCAAGATCCGATATTTCAAGAATCGGAAGGAGCAGAATATTTAGCAAAACTTATTACTATGTCGATGATGGTAATAAATCCGCTCGATTACGGTAAAATAATATATGATCTAGCTATAAAGCGTAACCTGATAAATATCGGTGAAGAAGTAGTAAACGATGCTTATAATTCCTCATTAGAAGTTGAAGCAAAAGACCAAATAGAGCGTGCCGAATCTAAGCTTTACGATTTAGCAAGCGAAGGTCTAAATGAAAAAAGCTTTACTAAAATCGGCATTCCTATTTCGGAATCACTTGCTAGCATCAATAGAGCGATGAAAAATAACGATCACGTAATCGGTATATCTACTGGTTTAATTGATCTCGATCATAAATTATCGGGTTTTCATAATTCCGATCTTGTAATCCTTGCAGGACGTCCGTCGATGGGTAAAACTGCCTTTGCTATAAATCTTGCTATTAATGCCTGTAATAATATACGTCTTAAAAATATTCGTGATAATAAAGAAGTACAATCCGTAGGTTTTTTCTCTTTAGAAATGTCTTCAGAGCAATTAACAACACGTTTGCTTTCAATGTATACCGAAATTAATTCTTCCGCATTACGCACAGGTAGCCTTAGTGAAGAAAATTACAATCGTCTTCGTAAAGAATCAACCGCTTTATCCGAATTACAGTTTTTCATCGATGACACTCCTGCTTTAAGTATCTCTGCCATAAGAACTAGAGCAAGAAGAATGAAACGCAAACATAATCTCGGTATATTATTTATCGACTATCTACAGCTAATTAGGGGGGTAAGCAAATCCGATAATAGGGTTGCAGAAATTTCAGAGATCACTCAAGGTTTAAAAGCCATTGCCAAAGAATTGAATATTCCGGTTATTGCTTTATCACAGCTCTCAAGAGCGGTAGAACTTCGGGAAGACAAAAGACCTATGTTATCGGATCTTAGAGAATCGGGAAGTATCGAGCAAGATGCCGATATAGTTATGTTTATTTATCGTGAGGAATATTATTTAACTAGAAAAGAACCTAGTGCTAGTGATGTTAAACATGCCGAGTGGTTAGATAAGCTTAATAAGGTCTATAACGTTGCGGATATAATTGTTGCAAAACACCGTAATGGCCCCGTCGGGAACGTACAGCTTTATTACGATAGTCAATATTCGAGATTTAGTGATTTAGCAAAAAGCCACCCTGTTAATGTGAGATAAATCGTTATATACTCGCTGAATTTGAAAAATTGGCTACGTCGTCTTTGTAAGTCCTCGAATGCTCACGTACTATAGTACGCTCCGCTCCTCGGCTTACAGACCGATTACTATTTTCCAAATTGAGCTTCGTCTACCAACTCTTCATTTATTTGAATTATACCCCATAATTTATTCAGCCTTGTTGCGTGGATCAGTTTCACCCCTGTCATCCCGTGATTTATTCTATAGTACCGGACAAAATTAGAGAAAGATAGAATGGAAAAGGCTTGAAATAAGGGAAGTGAAGTAGTATAAGGTAAGAATTTCGTTGGCACAAAATGACCAAAATACTACTT
>DYDX01000066.1 GCA_020404425.1 Rickettsia endosymbiont of Pyrocoelia pectoralis | reverse complement strand
GAAGATTGTAGGAAAACTCAGGCTAAAATTAAGTGCAAAATTATTAATCTTATTAATGCTGCTTAATTTTAGCTCTTTTCCCTTGCAAAAAATATCTTCACTTGCTCGAGCCATGCAACAACACCGATTTATTCACGGGATGACAGGGGTGGAACTAATCCACGCAATGACGATTTTAAACACTAATAAAAGATTTAGAATGTCAAGTTTAAGAGAGATAATTTTAGATACGGAAACTACGGGGCTTGATCCAAAAGGTGGTCACCGAATAGTTGAAATCGGTGCTATCGAAATGGTGAATAAAGTACTAACCGGCAAGCATTTTCATTACTATATTAACCCCGAGCGAGATATGCCGTTTGAGGCTTATAGAATTCACGGTATCTCAGGCGAATCTCTAAAAGATAAACCGTTATTTCATACTATTGCAGATAGTTTTTTAGAGTTTATTGCAGATAGTAAGCTTGTTATTCACAATGCTCCGTTCGATATTAAATTCTTAAATCATGAATTATCCTTATTAAAAAGAGCGGAAGTAAAGCTATTAGAATTATCCAACGCTATCGATACTTTAGTTATGGCTAGAAGCATGTTTCCAGGGTCAAAATATAATCTCGATGCTTTATGTAAAAGATTCAAAGTTGATAATTCCAATAGACAGCTTCACGGCGCTTTAAAAGACGCAGCTTTACTTGCAGAAGTATATGTAGAACTAACGGGCGGTAGGCAATCGGCTTTTAAAATGGTTAATCAGTCTAATAATATAAATAATTTAAGCCATAGTCGTTTAAGCACCGGAGCAGAAAGAAATATCACAATTATTAAACCTACAAAAGACGAACTACAAAACCATAAAGAGTTTTTAGGTAAGATTTTGAAGCCTGCTTAGTACCTGCATGAATATTAAATCGTCATTGCGAGCGACTGTAGGTTTTGACCTCATCGTCATTGCGTGGATTAGTTCTATCACTGTCATCCCGTGATTTATTCACGGGATCCAGTAAAACATATAAAAAATTTAGTTTTTTATATGTTTCATTTTATCAAATATTTTTTTCTGGATACCGTGGACAAGCCACGGTATGACACCACTACGACTAACCCGCACGGGCAACACCAAAATATGACCAAAAAAACTATTTTAACAAATTTTCTTGTATTTATTGCCTTTGCAATACTTATATCCTTAGGGTTTTGGCAATTTAGCCGCTTGCAAGAAAAAAAGCTATTTTTAGCTTCAATGCAAAAAAATCTTACCTCACCTGCAATTAATTTAGAAGAAATTCATAACGACACGCCTTATAGCAAAGTAAAAGTTACCGGATATTTTTTACCTGATAAAGATATATATTTATACGGTAGACGCTCAATGTCGAGCGAGAAAGACGGTTATTATTTAGTTACACCTTTTAAAACTATAGAAAATAAGATTATCTTAGTAGCACGAGGCTGGTTTAGTAACCGTAATAAAAATATTATTAGCGGGGCAACAAACGACCGAAAGCATAAGCTTGTCGGCGTTACTATGCCTTCTGAGAGAACACGTAGCTACCTACCCGCTAACGATATTAAAAATAATGTGTGGCTGACTTTAGACTTACAAGAAGCATCGAAAGTTTTAGGTCTTGATCTCGAGAATTTTTATCTGATCGAAGAAAGCAAAGACATTAGCAATTTAGATATATTATTACCCCTTTCAATAAATCATCTAGCAGCTATTAGAAACGATCACTTAGAATACGCCCTAACTTGGTTTGGTCTTGCTGCCTCTCTAGTTGTAATTTATGTGATTTATAGGCGTAATGTCATTCCTACGTAGTTGTGGCTTTGCTGCATGGATACCTCATCGTCATTGCGAACGAGCGAAGCGAGTGCGGCAATCCAGAAAAAATAATAAAAAAATGCTATAAATTAGCATTTTTTACTGGATCCCGTGGACAAGCCACGGGATGACACTGAAAGAAAAAACCACCATGAGTAACCAAGCATCAGATCCTAACTATTCCGTTTGGGTGTCGGCATCTGCCGGCACTGGTAAAACCAAAATTCTTACCGATAGGTTTTTACGCTTACTAATTAAAGGGGTGAATCTTTCAAATATCTTATGCCTTACTTTTACTAATGCAGCTTCTGTAGAAATGCAGCTAAGAATTAGTAAAAAACTAAGGATTTTCTCTCTTTGCGATTCTCAGAAATTGGAAGAAGAGCTTACGCTAATGATAGGCAACAAGCCCTTGCCGCAAGAAGTAGAAAATGCAAAGAATTTATACGATAAATTGCTAAATAGCTCTGGGCCTTTAAATATTTACACCATCCATGCTTTTTGCCAAAAAATCCTTAAAACTTTTCCGGTAGAAGCAGGCATAACTCCGGAATTTCAGATTCTTGAAGAAACTAAACTACAAGATATTTTTCTAAATATTCGTAATGAAATTTACTTAAGCGAGGAGCATAAAGAACTGATTAAAACTTTGCTTAACCGTTTTCATGAAATAACTTTACAAGATATTTTTAGCGAGATAATCGAGCAGAAAATTAAATTTAAAAGGTTATTTATATCTAAACCTGTTCCGGAAAAAATACATAATAATAGACTAGCACTAGGGCAGTTAAATAATCTATATGATAAGGTGAAAATTTTGCTTGAAGAATACGAGCAGGCACTTGAGCCGAAAGAAATATTTTTTACCAAAGACGGAAAGCCACGTAAAAGCTTTTTATCGAAAGAGCTAATAAGAGAATATCCTAAATTGCTCTTAGAACTTGAAAAAACAGCTCCTGAAATTTATCGATTAGATGAAGAATATCGCATAGAAGAGCTAGAATATCATACAAATTTACTTTCCAAACTTGCCTATATTTTACTGGAAAAATACGAAAAATTTAAGGCAGAAAATAACTTACTTGATTATGACGATTTGATTTACTACACCGAAAAATTATTTCAAAATAAAGCCATACATGAATGGTTATTGCATAAGATTGAAAACGAACTCAATCATATATTAGTTGACGAGGCACAAGATACAAGTCGTGATCAGTGGAATATCATCACTAGTTTGATAACCGATTTTAATGCAGTAAATAAACCTGACAATAGTGTCTTCGTAGTAGGTGATGATAAGCAATCTATTTTCAGCTTTCAAGGTGCTGATCTTAATAATTTCAATCTAGTCAATGATCAATTAAGAGCAAATAACGAAAAGTTTAAAGATATTACTTTGGAACACTCTTACAGATCTTGTGCAGAAATTTTAGAGTTTACCCATCATACTTTTAAATATCTTAAAACTCATTACCCTAACCTCTTTCCTATAAATAATCCCGTTATTAAATCATTCCGAAGTAGTAATTACGGTCATAAGGGAACGGTTACAATATTACCATTAGTAACTTCAGAGAAACAAGAAGAACTTTTTTGGGCATTACCGCAAGATTATGCTGATTCTAAATCTGCTGCCGATTTACTTATAGAAAAAATTGTAAATTTCATAAAAGAAAAAATAGCGAGCAAAGAGATTTTGCCTTCTACCGACAAGGAAGTATCTGAGCAGGATTTTATGATTTTAGTACGGAAGCGAGACGAGTTTAGTAGTAACCTAATAAAAGAGCTTGGCAAAGCTAAGCTGAAAGTCGAAGCGAGCGACAGAATAAAGCTAAAAGAGCATTTATCGGTGATGGATTTAATTTCTGTTGCTAAATTTGTATTACTTCCGGATGACGATTTAAACCTTGCCGCCCTACTTAAATCTCCGATTATCGGTGTGAATGAACAGCAATTATATGGAATTATTACTAATAAAAATGATGAAAGCCTATGGAACAATCTATCCTCATATACCGATATATTTGACAAACTAAATTCTCTAATTGAGATCTATAAAACCTCCTCTGCTGAAAATTTCTTCATGCTTATAGTTAATAACCTAAATCTACGACCTGTTTTAACAGTTCATAACGGCGATGATAGCGATGATATGATCAATGAGCTATTAGCTTTAAGTAGTAGTTATGCAAATGATATAGATAATTCTTTACAAGGTTTTATAGGCTGGTTTGAAAATAACGATATTCAGGTCAAACGTGACATTGAGAATTCCAACAAAATAAGGGTTATGACCGTGCATAGCTCTAAAGGTCTTGAAGCACCTATTGTTATATTGTGTGATTCTACTTCTATGCCGGTAAGTAGCAATAATTTTATTTGGAGCGATAAAGGGGAAATGTTTTTTTCTGCTAAAACTGCCGATACTCCGAAGTTTTTACAAGAACTAAAAGAAGCTGAGAAATTAAAGGATTTACAAGAATATACAAGACTACTCTACGTTGCAATGACAAGAGCCAAAGATCATTTGATTATATGCGGCTTTAGTAACAAATCAAACATTCCTGAAAATTGTTGGTATAATTTGGCATTGTTAACAAATTAACGTCTGAGCTACGGAGAAACGTAGTTTCGACGCGGCAATCTAGTCAAAAAATATAAGTTTTATAGTACTTTTTTATTATTTTTCTGGATTGCCGCACGGTCTTCGACTGTTCGCAATGACAATAATTTTTTCAATTAATAGTTGCATCATTGAATCTTGTATGATATAAGACGCACATAATTTAAAATAGCGTCTTATGTTAAAAATTTTAGAAAGTTTTTTTGAAAATAAAGCAAGAATTCAAATCGATAGGTTTAAACAATTACCTCCTCTACATTCTGCAGTTAAAGAGGGAAATGTTTCAGAGGTGATGATATGTTTATACCGAGGGCATAATATAAATGAGAAAGATGTTTATGGTAAAATACCCTTAGATTATGTTAACGGAAATGAAATGATATTAGAAATATTATGCCAACATTACGAGGTGCCTAAGCTTGGATAAGTAAAATTTATATCATTACCGCATATGCGTTGCTGCGTGGATACCAGAGTCGTCATTGCGAACGAGCATTGCTCGTGTGGATCAGTTCCACCCCTGTCATCCCGTGAATAAATCGGTGTTGTTGCATGGCTCGAGCAAGTGAAGATATTTTTTGCAAGGGAAAAGAGCTAAAATTAAGCAGCATTAATAAGATTAATAATTTTGCGAGTATGTCATAAAGTCTGTGTAAG
>DYDX01000065.1 GCA_020404425.1 Rickettsia endosymbiont of Pyrocoelia pectoralis | reverse complement strand
AGATAAGTAAAGGTATTCCAAAGCAGCTAGTATCTATCTTTACTTATGGCTTAGATCATTTGAAACTTTGCTTGACTAAATCTACTAATAAGATTTATTCTTTGATTAATAAAATCTTTTTTTATGATAAAAACTTTACTTTCTTTCAACTTAGTAACTAATTTTGTCCGGTACTATAGATTTATTCACGGGATGACAGAGGAGAAAGCAATCAATTCATACGAAGAGAGATGCTAACAGCCCATAATGTTATCATCGCAATTGCAGTTATATAAACCGCAATCGACAAAGAGCTACCTGTTATATGCCATAGCATTAGGCATATTGACGGGGTAAGCCGTCCGATTAGCGAAGAGCCGATACTACTGCCGATACCGACCAACATGTATTTATCGGCAGTTTTAAACAAATCATTCAGCCAGCAATTTAAAGGTGCTAAGAAGCTAATACCGAGTATTATAATCCAAACACGCACGAAATTAACATACCATATTGATGAGTTATTTAGGAATAACCATAAAGGAATTATACTTAAACTCATTATGATAAGAGTGCAGCTTAGTATTTTTACATAGTGAAATTTTTTAGTTAAATGCCCAATTATCGGAATCATGACCATATCGAAAATTAAAAATTCGGTGTTAAACTTCATCATTGTCTCGAGTGATATATCGGTGATAAGCGGAATAAAACTATTCATAAAAAAGAATGGCACAATGTAGGTCATATACGAGAAACCGACTGCAAAGCTAACCCGCACTATATTTAGTTTGTTATGCCAGATTGTAAGGAGGTCGTGTAAAAATACGACGTCATTGCGAGAAGACGCCGTAGGTGTCGACGAAGCAATCTCAGGCAATATTTTCGAGATTGCCACGCTCCTTTTAGTCGCTCGCAATGACGCATAATCCTTCCTCAAAAAATAACCTATAAGAGCAGTAAGCCCGCCAAATATAAAACATAATCGCCAATATCCGTTATAATCCGTATTTAAAACGATACTACTTACAAATGATGCAAGGATTATCCCGACCATTGTTGAGACTTGATAAAGATAAGAAGCCTTAAACGCTTTTTTCTCATTTTTATTTTCTAAGATAAATAATTTGGCAATAGCACATTCTCCTTCGGAATATATACCTTGCAATGTTCTTATCACTATTAATAACAGCGGGGCAAGCCATCCTATTTGGGCGTGAGAGGGGATTAAGCCGATTAGAGCAGTGCTTAAAGCAATGCCGATTAGAGAGTGTGACAATGCAAAAACCCCGCCATATCTCTTAGCAATAACCCCAAAGAGATAAGAGCTGATAGGGCGGGTAAATAAGGAAGTAGCAAGAACGCTATAGGTAAGTATCAAGGCGACTATTTTATCATGATTCGGGAAGAAGATAACGCTAAGCAGCGGCGTGAGAAACCCATATAGTGCGGTATCGAAATGATCCATAGCATTCCCGATCAGGATAGAAATGTCTCGTTTATCTAATGAGTTTTTCATTTGAATATATCACTATGTGTACCCGTACGTTCTAGCCTTAGAATTTCATTATCTAAATAATAAAGCAATAACCAATCAGGCTCTATATGACAATCCCAAATATTTTTCATATTAATAATTTTATGCAAGCAATATTTTGGAGGAAGTAATAAATGATGTGCTATACCTGCGTTAATATTTTCTACTAATAGATCGGTAACCTTAATTAGTTTTTGGATATCTTTACCACGTTTATGTATAAGCATCAGTTCTTTCTCAAAACGTTTGGTAGAAGTTTGTAAAATCATATTAAATTAAGCTTTTTATACATTTCTTTATAAGAAGAATACTTATTAATATTTAAACCTTGTGCTGATTCTTCTAATATTTTTATTGATTCTGCGTTTAATTCTTTTTCTTGTTCTATCTTGCTATATATCGCTTCTCTTACAAAATTCATAATAGTTTCATTTTTATGTGCAGTATGAATTTTAAGAAAATGATGTAATTCGTTTGGTATATCTATGCTTAACCTAGTCATAATTATTCACATTTAAGTAGTTACTTAAGTAAGTATAACATTAAATAAAAAAAATAATAGTAAATATTTTTTTAAAAGATATGATTATGTTATAGTTTAAAAAATTGCAATTAATGAGCAAACTAAAACAAGGAACATTTATTACATTTGAGGGAGGGGAGGGGATAGGTAAATCCACCCAATGTCAAATGCTCTATGAATATCTAAAATCTCAAAATATTCCCGTTATATTAACTCGTGAAGTCGGCGGAACTAGAGTCGCCGAACAAATGCGCGAAATCTTAGTGCATGCCGATTTGCTTCCTATGTCTGAATTATTGCAGGCTATGGCAGCACGTTATGATCATATGGCTCGCAAAATTATACCGGCTTTGCAAGAGGGAAATATCGTAATATGCGATAGGTTTATCGACTCAACTGCTTGTTACCAAGGATTAGAGCTGGAAAACGGAATAGAGTTGGTGTATAATCTGCACAAAAATTTAATGCCCTCTCTCATGCCGGATATTACGTTTTTTATTGACGTAGAGCCGGAAGTTGCTATTGAGAGGGTAAATTTGCGGAATATAAGCAATAAATTTGACGTAAGAGGATTAGATTTTTACAAAAAAATTTATGATTGCTTTAAAGAATTAAGCAAAAAATTTCCCGAGAGAATTAAAACGATCAAAGCTTCAGATTTAAACCCGCTAGAAGTACACGAGTTAATAAAAAAACATTTATGAAGAATACTTACTATATCACGACCCCTATCTATTATGTTAATGATGTTCCCCATATCGGTCATGCTTATACCAGCGTTGCAAGTGACGTGATTGCTAGATTTATGCGTTTACGTGGCTATGATGTTATGTTTTTAACAGGTACCGACGAACATGGTCAGAAAGTAGAAAAGGCAGCTATTAGCAAAAATATCAATCCGCAAAAATTTACCGATCAGACATCTGAGAGTTTCCGTCATCTGATGACTGCTATGCATATTTCAAACGATGACTTCATCAGAACAACGGAAAAAAGACATAAAGACGCAGTAGCAGTATTTTGGCAGAAGCTGCTTGATAACGGTGCTATTTACGAAGGGTTTTACGAAGGTTGGTATGCCGTTCGTGATGAGGCTTTTTATGATGAGTCAGAGTTAACTGCGGATAAATTAGCACCGACAGGAGCACCCGTTGAATGGGTTAAGGAACCTAGCTATTTCTTCAATCTTTCAAAATGGCAAGATAAATTACTTGAGTTTTACGAGCTAAATCCTGATTTTATCAGACCTATATCAAGACGTAACGAAGTCATTAGCTTTGTTAAATCCGGCTTAAAGGATTTGTCGGTATCACGCACTACTTTTAATTGGGGCATAAAAGTCCCTAACGACAATAAGCATGTGATTTATGTTTGGCTTGATGCACTTGCTAATTATATTTCGGCACTGGGTTATCCTGACAAAAGCAGTAATTACGACAAATTTTGGCCTGCAAGCCTGCATGTAGTCGGTAAAGATATTCTACGCTTTCATGCCGTTTATTGGCCTGCTTTCTTAATGGCTGCCGAGATTCCGCTGCCGAAAACCGTTATGGCACATGGCTGGTGGACGAATGAGGGGCAGAAGATTTCTAAGTCACTCGGTAATACTATTGATCCAATTAAACTAATAGAGGAGTTTGGCGTTGATCAGGTTAGGTATTTCTTAATGCGTGAGGTAACGTTTGGGGCGGACGGTAATTTTTCCCGCACTAATTTAATCACTCGTATTAATACTGAACTATCAAACAAAATCGGTAATTTACTGCAACGTACTACGGCATTTGTTTATAGAAATAATGACGGCAAAATACCACTACTTACACAAAATGCTATAGATAAAATATATGAATTGCCGATTTTAAAAACTGCCGTAAAATTTGCCGAGCAGAATATTTCATTAATGGAAAAAACCGAGATTAACAAGATCTTAGAGAATATTATTAATTTAGCCGAAGAGGCAAATATTTATATTGATAGCGAAGCTCCTTGGAATTTGAAAAAAACCGATCCTGAAAAGATGCTGGAGGTATTATATACTCTGCTAGAAATATTGCGATATATTGCCATTATGCTTCAGCCTTTTATACCAAGCTCTGCTGTTAAAATGCTTAATCAGTTAGGCGTGAATAAGGAAGAGCGTTTATTTAAGCACCTATCCAAGGCTTATGCTTTAACGGCAGGTAGCGATATCTTAGAACCCGCTATAATCTTTCCGAGAGTAGAAGAGGGGGTTTAGGTGTCATACCGTGGCTTGTCCACGGTATCCAGAAAATAATACAATGAAACAATATTATGTGTATATATTAGCTAGCGGGCGTATATGGCGATATCATAGCTGCAATTAATCGTGAAAAATTACTAAAAGAATATAAAAGACAGTGGAAACTAAATTTAATTGAATCTGAAAATCCGGAATGGTATGATTTATATGAAAAAATTATTTTATAATTTTTTTTCCTGGATACCGTGGACAAGCCACGGTATGACAGAGGTGAAAATTTATACAACAATGGATTCCCGCTTTCGCGAGAATGACATAGGCATTATATAATGCTAATAGACTCCCATTGCCATCTTAATTTACTTACCAAAGACACAGATTTAGATCTAGTCATCGAAAGAGCTAAGGAAAACAACGTGCAATATATGCAAACTATCTGCACTAAGCTTGAAGATTTACCAGCTATTTTAGAAATAACAAAAAAATACGAAAATGTTTTTGCAAGCGTTGGAGTGCATCCTTGTGAAGTGAATGAAAGCAAACAACTAGTGCCGGCATCAAGAATTATAGAGCTTACCCATCACCCAAAAATCATTGGCATAGGTGAGACGGGACTAGATTATTACCACCAGCCTTTTGACAAGAAATTACAAAAAGAATCACTTGTAGCACACTTACACGCTTCTGCGTCTACGGGTTTGCCTCTTATAGTGCATACTAGAGAAGCGGAGGAAGATACTATAGATATTTTAACCTCGGAAATGCGTAATAGCAAATTCCCCGGTTTAATCCACTGCTTTACTTCCTCAAAAGATTTAGCAAAAAAGATGTTAGATATTGGTTTATATATCTCAATGTCGGGGATTATAACTTTCAAAAATGCAACCGATTTGCAGGAAATAGTTAAATATGTACCGCTTGATAGATTGCTCATTGAAACCGATACACCTTATTTAGCTCCTACCCCTATGCGTGGCAAACAAAACGAGCCGGCATTTGTTAGATATGTCGCCGAAAAAGTTGCTGAACTCAAAAATATCACTTCCAAAGAAGTAGCCTCTGTTATTACCCATAACTTCAAAATGTTATTTTCTAAATTTACAGATTACATAAATTTAACGAATTGAGAAAGGAATTCGTGAAGAATTTTATAATATCGGGTAATTTTTAAGAAGTCCTTAATTTTATCCTTATTATTAGTATAAACTTTACATTTATTGGGAATATAATTCAGCTGCCTGTCCTCCTAACCCTAATATTAAAGATTCTTCATATGAAGGTAAGGTAGAGTTTAATACAGCATCTTCAAAATAAATATATTGATTTTTTCCTGCATAACTTGCAATAAATTTATCAGCAAAATTTTCAAAGATACTATATTGAGCAGGATTAGATTGAATAATTTTCGTACATTCTATATTTCCTAATTTATGCCCTATTAATGTTAATAAATTTGTCATACCATTATCTTTAGGCTGGTTGTAAAAACCTATTTCATAAATTTTTGCAAGAATGTAACAAGCGTTAGAGTCTCCTTGCATAATATCGCATTTAAAGCTTTCTAATACTTTACTTACTCCTCCGACAGCTGAGATTGTAGGTAAAAAACTCTGTTCGTAAGTTTCATAATTGGGTGATGAATCTAATTTTCCTTTAAGAAGCGTGTGAAATAAAATTTTTGCTTGCTTCATGTTGGGTTGTTGTGATACATTTTAATTTCTCGCTACTTTCATTATTAATTCTTGTATTTCCGTTGTTTTTGACTTATCCGCTACTAAAAGACCGTTTACGGTATCGATGACTATCACGTTATCAAGCCCTATTACGGTTGTTAGTTTGTCGTTAGAGCTAATGAAAGAATTTGTAGTATTACTCGTTACTACCTTTCCCTCGCAATAATTATCTCCTATGCCTTGCTGTTTTACCTGTAACAAGGAATGCCAAGTACCAAGGTCATTCCAACCAAAATCTGCTTCTACCATAACCATCCCGCAAATATATTCCATTATGGCGTGGTCTATTGAAATGGATTTGGCTTCGTTATATTTCTTACAATCTAGCACTATATTATTTTCGGTTTTTATAGAGTTATTATATGCATCGGCAGCAATTTCAAATAATTCCGGTTGCAAACTCATCGCCAAGCTTAAGAAAAAACTAACGTCATATATAAAAATTCCTGAATTCCAAAAATATTCGTTACTTTCAAAATATTTTTTTGCTTCTTCAAAGGTAGGTTTTTCTACAAAATAATCAAGTTGATAAACATTTTTTGCAATTGGATACCCGGATTTTATATAGCCATATTCCGTATTTATCCCATTTATAGGTATACCAACAGTACATATACCATAATTCTTAACATAATTTAAAGCTGTATTTATAGTATCATGATAATTTTGTTCATTTTCTACATAATGATCGGATGGTAATAGCACTAACAGGTCAAATCCTTGTGCTTCAGCAGACAAGGCGGTAATAATTGCGCATATGGCAGTATTGTTTTGTATCGGCTCGATAATTAGCTCAATTTCTATGCCTATTTCTTCTGCCTGTCGTTTAGTTATCGATGCATATTTTTTGGGCGTAATGATTGTAGGCTTGCCCAAAAATTTATTTCTACTTAAGGTTTGCTGTAATAAAGTCAACTCACCTGATAAATTTTTAAATTGCTTCGGTTGGTTTTCTGATGATAAAGGCCATAATCTTTTACCAGTACCGCCTGCTATAATAACGGGCTTGATTTCCATGCTTCAACTATTAATTGAATAAATAATAAAGTCTTTATAGCTAAAGCAAAAATGAAAGTCAAGCTTTTTGGCAGATTTTGCAGTAAAAAGTACTCCTCCCTGAGTGCTTTGTCTTTATAATGATACTTGAGCAGTTTAGGCAGCTTTGTGCTTCTTTACCGTAAACCATTAGTTGCTGAGTAAAATAACCCGGTTTTTTATCGCCGTTAACGAAATCTTTAAGGGTAGTACCGCCGGCAATTATTGCTTTAGATAGAACTTCTTTAATCGAGCTAATTAAGTTTTCTATTTCGTGATCATTTAAATTACTGCCTAATTTATCGGGATGAATTTTGGCTAAATATAAACTCTCGGAAGCATAAATATTACCGACTCCTACTACAATATTATTATCCATAATCAAGTTTTTTATCGGCACTTTTCGAGAAGTTAGCTTACTTTTTAGATAGCTAAGATCAAACAAGTCGGATAGAGGCTCTAATGCTAAATTATGAAAAAAATCTTTTTCTAAAGCATCGGTCTTAAAGCTATAAATCATTCCGAATCGTCTAGTATCATTGAAGATTAGTTGCTGATTATTGCTTAAGTAAAAAACTACATGATCATGTTTTTTAGCCTCATAGTTAGAGGGTTGCAAAGTAAACCTACCGCTCATACCTAAATGAACTATCAGCGAGTAGTTATAGTCAATTGATTTAAACTCGCCTACATCGTCACTCGTGGCTCTCCTATTATCTATAGGCTTCGCTCCTCGCTCCTTGTATGCAAATGGGGCTGAATTGACTATATTATCAAAGTCGATGATTAAATATTTGGCACGACGCCTAACATCTATTATATTTGTGCCTGTAATTTGCTCGGCTAAATTAGGGGATAATTTATAACGTAGATTATCTCTTTTAAAATCTACATTAGTTATAGTAAGCCCTATTAATTTATCTTTAAGGGAGTTTTTTAGAGTTTCCACCTCAGGAAGTTCTGGCATTTTTGTTATTATTTTAATAATTTTATGTTTATACTATATCTAAGAGGCTATCAGTAAACAAATTTTAACTGGTAATTTAGTTCTTTTCGGCTAGCAATTGTAAGATTTTTTTGAAATATGAATAACTATTCCTACAAAAATCTCATCAATTTTTGCTAAAAAAGCCTTTTAATTACCAGTTAAAATTTATTTACTGATAGCCTCTAATAATGATAACTTATACATAATGGAAATTGTCATTTTTGCAAGGATCAATTTATACATTTGTCATTGCGAGAAGAAACTTTAAGTTTCGACAAAGCAATCTAGTAAAAAATGCTAATTTATAGCATTTTTATACTTTCTTGCCTCGTCAATTACTTTGTAATTTCCGTAGCTTATGACGATCGACATCTACACGGGCAATACCTATTCATGTCCATATCCAAGGTTTGGCAGAGTTTTCTAGTACTCCTTGCTTTATGTCTTTTACGGCATATATTCTTACAAAGTAACGATCCTTGCCGTCCCATTTAGGAGTATATTTATCTCTCTTATGTAAAACAGCTTTATTATTTAATATAACGATATCCGAAGAATTAACATATACATGGTTTTGAATTGATTTCTGATCTACTATTTCTCTAATTTTATTTAAAAAATCTTGTGCTTTTTGCGTTTCAGGAATAGCATCCATATTTATTCTACTGTAATATCCGGATGAATTTTCCACCAGCAAAGGCATATTTTTGCTTGATATTTTTTGCGAGAAAGAATCAGAACTTATAATCGTAAATTCTTTACTAAGCCCGGCTAAAATATCATTATGACTTAATTGATTTAGTATATCTTTAAGGCTAACATAAACTATAGGTAAATTTTCATGCCCTTTATGCACAATACCGAAGATTAAATAATCCACTATGGGCGATAAGCTATTAGATTTTTCCGTCATCGGTCTATATGCACCATCAACATGCCAGTCTAAATCATCAAAAGGTGACTGAGAACTATATTCATTGTATGAGTTATGACGCGGAGCTACTGCTCTGATAATGCTTTTATCTTCATCTTTATATAATACGGGTAAACTATTTATTACACCTGTTACACCGTATATATGACAAACTAACTCCTCTATACCTACAACTTCTACCCTACCGTTATAAGGAGTTGGAATATCATAGTTTATTTTATCGGTATTTTTTATATGTATGACTTCTATATTACTATTTACCGCTTCTTTAACTTCTTTAATATAATCCCAATATTTTTCTTCTAAAAATTTTTTAAAGAACATAGTAGATTTATGTGGATTCCCAGAAAAACCCTCTAGAATATCATTATCGCTAATATTAAAGTTCTCAAGATAAATTTCTTTTCTCATAATTTATTTTTAAAATCTTTTTATTACCGAATTCCAGTTTTTGGAAGCATTAGTGATACCGAAAGGATCAACATATTTTGTATCAATTAAATACAAATCCTTTTTCTCTTTTAACCAATCAGTTAATTTAACGATTTTATTATTTAGATTTTCCAATTTTTCTATGCAGGTTTTTTTATCTAAAGTTCTTCTCCAAACATCATAGCACGCATTATTATAGTCAATATTTGTATCTTCAATAATAAAGTAATCACCGGTTGTAAATATATTATCATGAAAATAATCTAAAATACCCGTACTATTAATGTGAGCATCCTCTATTAAAACTATAGGATGAAGTAAATCGGTTATTTTTTCTTTAGGAAATATTTCCTCTATTTTATTAGAATCACCTTGTAAAAACTCAATTCTATCGTCATTTTTTACGCTCTGATCGATATTTTCAAAATCGATATCAATACTTATTACTTTTCCTCCTTCTACCGATAAACTCTGTATATCGGCTAACCATAAAGCCGACGCTCCTTTAAAACTTCCGAATTCAATAATAGTTTTAGGTTTTAATTCTTGAATCAAATTTTGAGTCGCAACAATTTGAAAGGGGCTTTTTTGCATAGCTATACCCTTCCAACTAGTATCACAACTATTTTCGGCAATAGAGTACCAAAACGATTCCGGTAGGTCACTTTTTGTAGTTCTATTATTTATGGATACAAATCTTTTTTGTTCTGTTATGTTTGGCATATCTTACAACTATAAATTTAAATATAGTTATGGTAATACACACCCTTGATATTAAAGTCAATATATTTTCTAAACTTTAGATTGAAGTAATGAGAAAAATTTTTTACGACCTCAAACTAACTACATGCTCTAAAATTTTTTCCGCAGCATCAGAAGCAGTAAGATCGCTAACATCTATTTCTAATAAATTAGGATGAGTTAAATTAATCAACTCCATATTATCTTGAATTTTCAGAGATTTGTAACGTAAAGCCCTTTCGGGGTTTGCCACACGTTTTTTATTTGCTTCCTCTGAAATAAGTAATTTTACCGGTACAAAAAGCGAACTGCGTTGCAACGCCATATTCTCTACTTGTTTAAAAAGCTTATGGTCACCTTGATTTTCTTCTAAAACATTAGTTAATATATAATTATTAAAAGGTTCTTTCGTAATGAAATCAAAAACATTATTACGAATATAATATATAGCTTCCCAAGCAAATTCAGGAATATCCTTTAAACCGTCATATTTAAGCAGTGCAAAAATAGGATTATTAATTAACTGATTATCGCATATGATATAATCGCTTTTGGCAAGCTCTTTCGCTATGGTATACTTACCCGTCCCGGGCTTTCCTATTAAATAGATAATGGTGGTCATTTCCTAAACCTTTCCTCTAATTCCTTATCTAAAAGCCAAATATGTTCCTTTTCAAGTATCTCATAACGTAATTGCTCTTTTTCTTTATCAAGGATAGGCAGTGGAGCTATTTTAGCAGCACCGTAATGAATTCCTTGAAAATCAATATTCAACTCAGAGCAAACTTTTTCGACCGATTTAAGATATTCTAAATCATCATCAATAAAAATAATCTTTTTAAAATGTAAGTTAGACTTTTCAAGAGCAGCTTTAAGTACTAAACCTTGATCTGCAAGAGCCGTTAAAATAACGCCGTCTTTAAGCATAGGGACACCGCTTTTATTTTGAAGCTCCAGAAAAATCATATCTTCTTTAAAAGGCGAAGTATTAATAAAGGAAATATTCACCTGTTTTAAACCGACAAATCTTAACTTTTCCATTTCGTTTACTTTACCGTACTTGCCCGTCCACCATCCCGTTAAAGCAATTGCCGAAATATTACGTTGTTCTAAGCTTTTAATCAAACCTCGCATATTTTGGTTCACAGGTTGAACCGTTCGCTTTTCAAAAACGCAACTATATAGATAATTAAGTTCCTCTTTTGAATATCGTTCTCTTAGTTTTTGTGTTAGTTCTTTTCTTATGGGATTATTAACGGCAAATTCATCGGTCGGCATCATTAATACGTCATCTACATCAAAGATAACTAGAGTATCTTTATCGGCTTTGTTTACATATTCTTCTATTACCTCAAAATCGTTAGTAGGGATGACTCCCGCAAAACTGTTGCAAGATAATAGAAGTAGGAATAGAGTGTTTAGAATTTTTATCATTTATTTAACTTAGCTAAATCTTTTGGGCTGGGTAAATAACTTTTTAATTTTGCAGGTAATTCTTCAGTTAATTTAAACTGTGCAATTCCTATAGGTTTTTGCAAGCTTTCTATGGCATATTCTACTGTAATATTTTGCTTTTCTTCGCATAAAATTATTCCGATAGTAGGATTATCAGTTGCATCTTTAATTTTGCGATCTACTAAATTTAAGTAAAAATTTAATTTCCCCGCATATTCCGGTTTGAATTTACCTATTTTCAATTCAATAACAACATAACATTTAAGCTTAATATGGTAAAATACTAAATCCAAATAATAATCTTCTCCCTCTAATTCTATATGATATTGGTTACCTACAAATGCAAAACCTTGACCAAGTTCTAATAAAAATTTTTTAATATTGTCTATTAGCTTATTTTCTAACTCTCGTTCTAAAATCTTTTCTTTAATATCGAGAAATTCTAAATTATAAGGGTCTTTTATGATTGACTTTGCTAGATCGGATTGCATTGCCGGTAAAGTATGCTGAAAATTATTTATACTTTTACCTGATCTTGCGTATAAATTACTTTTAATTTGCAAGGTTAGTACGTTACGTGACCAACCATTCGCTATAGTTTTTTGTGCATACCAATTTTGTTTACTAGCATCTAATACCTTATCCATTATAACACAAATATGTCCCCAAGGAATTTGCGCAACAGCTTGCTGCGTAAATTCCAAATCTTTATAAGTCTTAGCAAAAGTTTGCATGTAAACCAAATTTCTTACTGAAAACCCTTTCATTTCAGGAAATTCTTTTCCTAAATCCTTAGAAATATTTTCTATTATTTTTGCTCCCCATT
This sequence comes from Rickettsia endosymbiont of Pyrocoelia pectoralis, assembly GCA_020404425.1. GTDB lineage: Bacteria > Pseudomonadota > Alphaproteobacteria > Rickettsiales > Rickettsiaceae > Rickettsia. The sequence goes on along the minus strand of DYDX01000065.1, from coordinate 11,165 downwards.
TTTCAGATTTTTGACGCTCCAATATATTATTACCGATATTCCAATAAAGTTTTACTAGCTCTTTATTAACTGCTAAATGAGCACGAATACGTGCTTGGCTAATATCTTGTTTCAGTTTTTCAATTAAATCACTATATGATTTTTGATCTAAAATATTACTCATATTTCAATTTATCCACATACTCTAAAATAGAATAATTAATTTAAATTCATTCCTTAATTCCAATATAAATATCAAGTACCGCATTATTTGGGTCTATGCTTCTTTCGTCATATACTTCAAAATCGGCTATATAGGCTCTTTCACCTCCTAATCTTTCGGTATCCATACTCCAAATCTTTTGCCACATATCGATCACTACTGACGGCATTTGTCCGGAATTCGAGGTAAATTTTGCATAAGTTTGCCTTGGCACAGTTAAAGTTTCAAAATCTTCATCGATATTATAAAAAGAGTTAACTTCCTCTCCTAAAAAATAAGTATATTCACCGTTTGCATCACTTTCGTAATTCGTATAAACTGCAAAAACTTTACCTGGGTTTTTTCTATTAAGGATTTTATCTTGTAACCCACCAAAAAATTTTTGCATTGTAGCACCTATTTTTGCGGTATCGGGATTAAATTCAGCTGAATTTGAAGTACGAGCCGTAATACCGACTAATTTAATTTCCAATAATTGTGTAGTAACTTTATTCATTTTTGCCTTTAAAAGTAATTTAAATTTTGAGTAGAATATTATAACATAAACTTTTTCAAAAAATATATCTATGTTTGAAAAAATTATGGTACTGGACAGTTTTTGTTTTATGTCATTCCCGCAAAAGCGGGAATCCAGTTAAATAAAGCTTTTAGAAGCTTTATTTAAAAAAATAATCTAATAAAAAAATCTTTAAAACAAAGATTTTTTTAGCCTAGATCCCTGCTTTCACAGGGATGACATCGAACTCTTTTAAAAAATTGTCCATTACTATGGAAAAAATTATATAGATTTAGGGAAGATATTATAGAGTATGAAAAAAGATTTTATTACCACACTCAAAATCCAAAAATTAACTATATCCGATATTGAGCCGTTGGTTTTGAGTTTTGCAAAAGCAAATTGGCAAAAACCTAAAAAACTTTTTGAGCAGTATCTACAAGAACAGCAGCAAAATAAAAGGTTGATTTGGGTTACGTATTTAGATAATCAAATAGCAGGTTATATAACTCTTGTTTGGGTGTCTAGCTATAAATATTTTAATCAAAATCAAATACCTGAAATAAAAGACCTTAACGTATTGCCTTCATTTAGAAACTTAGGCATTGGATTAAAATTGTTAAAAACTGCTGAAGATGCAGCACAACAAAAAAGTAATATTCTAGGTATCGGTGTTGGATTATATGCAGATTATGGCTCTGCTCAAAGACTTTATGTTAAAAATGGCTATGTACCTGATGGTAAAGGTATTACTTATAACTATAAAACTATAGAGCCTAGTACTGCAATTATACTAGATGATGATTTAGTGCTATTTTTTACTAAAAAATTAAAATGAAAATTATATGAATGTATTAAACAAATTGATAATGCTTGAGCAGGATGCACGAGCTTATGGTTTTGATTGGACTGATCAAGATATGATTTTAGAGCAGGCGATAGATGAATGCAGAGAGATAAAAGAGGCTATTGATAACTCCGAATCTAAAGAAAGAGTGCAGGAAGAGATAGGCGATTTGCTCCATACGGCAATTTCCTTGTGCATTTTTTTGGGGTTTGACGTAGAAGAAACGCTAAGCAAAACAACCGGAAAATTTAGCAAACGCATGAAAGCATTAAAGATGCTTACCGAAAAACATAATTTACCAAATCTACAAGGACAATCGCCCGAATTTATGCTAAAACTTTGGCGAGAAGTAAAGGAGTTAACTAAAGAAAAAGGTAAAATATGAATGATAAAAAAAATTTAATTAGTTTAAATAATGATGCCGAATTAATAAATAAAAATTTAATAGGGATATATCGATATTTTGACATTCAAAAAACTCAAATAGCAGGGGCAAATTATTATCTATTAAATACAGGTTATAATTATTTTTTATTGAATATGATTGTTTTACCAAATAGTGTAAGTTCTGAAGCTATAAATGAAATGGAGCAAGTGTTTAAATCACAAAATCTACCGTTTGCTTGGTGGGTGGAAGAAAAGAATTTATCTAAACATATGATAAATCATTTTGAAAGTAGAGATTATAATTATATTGATGATGTTTCAGGGATGATTTTTGAGTTAAACAGTTATCAAGAAAAGAGTTTTGATATTGGCGATATCGTTATAAAGCCTATAAACAGTCTAGAAGAATTTAAAAAGTGGATAGATGTGTTAATTATATGTTTTGGTGATGAGGAAATAAATAGCTTGTATATAAATAAATTATCGGAGTTTTTAGGGAATGATAATATTTTTATTCCGCTGGCTGCTTATGACGATAATAAAATAGTTGCGACTAGCTCTATAATTTTTGCAGATAATATAGCTGGTTTTTGCAATGATGCAACTTTACCGGAATATAGAAATCGAAGAATTGCAAGTAGTTTATACCACGCTAGATTTAAAATATTAAAGAAAATGCAAGTACCGAAAGTAGTTATCCACACCTCATCTATGACAACTAGCTTGGCTCAAAAATTGGGATTTCAGAAAGTTGTAAATTATAAAATATATTCCCAAACTGTTTAATTTACTAAGCCTGTAATGATAATCGCCCGAATTTATGCTAAAACTTTGGCGAGAAGCGAAAGAGATAACTAACAAAAAATAGGTAAAAAATATGAAAACTATAACATATGAAGAATTTGAAAAGGTAGAACTACGTTCAGGAATGATTATTAAAGTAGAAGAGTTTCCAAAAGCTAAAAAGCCTGCTTTCAAAGTTTGGGCTGATTTTGGACAAAAAATCGGACTATTGCAAACTTCGGCACAAATTACAAAACATTATACTCCGCAAGACCTAATAGGTAAATCTATAGTTGGTTGCGTGAATCTAGGCGAGAAAAATATAGCCGGTTTTTTATCACAATTTTTATTGGTAGGGTTTGCGGATAACAATAATGATATATGCTTAGTTACGGTTGATCCTAAAGTACCAAATGGTCGGAAACTGTGTTAAAACTCAAAAAAATTCTCAAATTAATAGCTTTTCTTAGTGGGTTTTTACTGATTTTATACGGAGTAAATTTTGCTCGGCATTGGCATAGCCCTGATTTGAATAGTGAAACAGATAAAACTATGCATAGCTGTATTTATCATAATATGGATTATATAAGTACCGTTCTTAACTCTATGGGTACAAAATTTGAAGTAAGTAGTGTAGAAAATGCCGGTAAAAATTGTTTTAATCCTTCTTTCCCTATTATTCACATTAAGACTGCACAAGAGCATAATGCTTGGCTTCATATAGTGCGTACAGATTCCTCGGATAAGGAATTACAAGAATTTATAGACGGTGATATAAAGCTTAATTACCCATTTTATACCGTAGATCAAGATTTTTACGATGCTCCTTTATGGTACTATACACTTTTCTCTAAACCGTTATCTTATTGGATTGGGCATACTTATGCCGTTAAAGTTGATTACACACATAAAACAATAAAAGTTATCGGCGGCATAAAATGGGGATTTAGGCTTTCGTATTTTCCGATAAAGCCGCAAATAATTTTACCATCCGGTCTTAACTCGGAAGATTGGCAAGCTGACTTCGAAGTTTTTAAGCAAGAATTAAGGGGGTATAGAAGCATCAATTAGCGTTACATTCTAAAATAAAATTTAAATCCAATCTGAGATTGCTAATTAATATTTTATTAATATATGTAAATTATTAGCTTTACATATGAGTATTCTAAAGAAGCAAAGGAAATAGCTTAAAAAAGATAATAAAATTTTATTATTTATAGTTTATATATTATAATTAAAGAAAACTTATAATAATATAAATCGTTATATTTATTTTCAAATAATTAAACAAAAGAAGATATGTATTTTCATCTAGCAATTTTAATACTTTTAGCAATAAATCTACTTATTAGATTTAATTTTAAATATATAATTAAATCTGACATTATAAAATTTTTTTTTGGAGTTAGTTGTTTTATAATTGCTTTTCACATTAATTTTATATTAAATGAAATTTCTTACCATATAGGATGGCTTGCTATAGTTGAACACAAACCGACTACTATATATTGGGGACGTGGTGAATGGGAAAGTAGCGGGTTTCTTACCGATATTGGACTTTGGAGTTTTGTAGTAGGTGGAACAATAGCCTATTGGATTTTTCTTTTTTTGGTAGATAAATTTAAAGATAAACAGCGTATAAACCTAAGCGTTTTATGGATAATGATTGGTGCTACATTTATATTATGGTTAGGAGAGTTTTTATGGTATTATATTTTTTACCCTTCTTTTGAAAATAGCTTTTTTGTTTTAACTATAATAGCTTTAGTTTTAAAATTATTTCAATTTATCGCAGCAAAATTTTTCTATATTGCTTATCGTTTTCACTTATCAAATATAAAAAATCTTAAAAGATGGGTTATCAACGTAGAAGTTAAGCCTAAAAAATCAGGAGATGTCAGTTATCACGAACAAATTATTATCGAAGCAAAGACAGGAAACGAAGCAGAAAATTTCTTCAAAAAATATATTCAGGATAAACAAATAGATAAATATAATATGAACATTCTAAAAGCTAAAGTATATAATAGCATAGACTTTGATTTTCGTTTAGAAGCTTTGATAAGCTATATACCTTTTAATTTCTTACCTAAAGGTGATTGTGCTATACTTGGAAGCATATATAAAGGACTAAAACTCCAAGAAATTTTACCGTAAATTCTTATAGTTTTACAAAAGAAATTTATTATTTACTCAAGCGGCATAACGAGTCCAAAATATTCATTTCCTAATTCTAAAAATGTATTGAAAAAAGTGGAACTGATTATAGTTTGCGGAAGACAAAAATCCCTTCTAGAGTTTTTTATTATCCACTTCTCCTCTAGTGCTTTACTTACTTTTTTATGTATATTATTTATAATTATACTAACAATGTTATCAGCATCATATTCGTTGTCTTTCAATGAGCTATAATATTGTACATCACGAACTGTTTGCCATGATAAATTAAACACTTGTCCTACTGAAAAAAATAGTAATAAAATTTCGAAAGCTTCTAAAGCTTTTTTCTCTCCATATTGATCTATAGAAAATTCATGTTTTCTCAATAAATACTTAAAATTTTCCATACATTCATATTTAGCAATCAATTGCCATATATCACTAACTTCTTCTCTCCATGAAGAAGACCATTCGCCTTTAACTATATTTCGAACGGAATTTAAATATTCTTCTTTTTCTCCAATATCCATATTAGGCAAAAGTTCCCATAAAACTTTGTTTGGGTAATAGTCCGTTAATTCTTTTTTTTGGTTGAATTCAAAGGCATCAAGACTGCTTGTTAAACTATTAATTAATACAAACCCTCTACGACCTAAATGTCCTACAACATTATCATTTAAATATTCGTCTGGTGCTAAACTCGGTATAGAATATCCTTTTAAATATGGCTTTACAAGTTCAAGATCTTTAGAAGCAGAGTGTTCTATTACACTTAATAAACATAAAGCATCTTTTAAAGTTAATTCTTCAATTGGCGGAGCTTTAGTATTTTTATATAAAAATGTATTTATTATAATATTTCTTTTCTCTTCTTCTTCAGATTGCTTTTTCTGTTTTATAACCTCATTGCAGTTATGACATGAACAATTGCTTCATTCTTATGGTTACATAAAGGACAAAATAAATCAAAACCGGTTTCACCGTAATATTTATAATTTCTATTCTTTAGCTTGATAACTAAATTTGTATTTTCGCAGTATTTACAGAATAATTCATGATGTGTAATAAGCGGAAATAAACTAACTAAATTATTTCGAGATACCTTAATGTTAAATTCTTTTAACAAATTGTCTATTTTCGCATTATCATAGTAACGTTTTATTAGATCTTCGAGCTGTTTTTGAGTCAAATGCGATAAATCTTTATGAGCCATATTTTTAGATTGAAATTTAATATGAAATTATAACTTATTAAAAAATAAGTCATATGATAGAGAAAATGATATAAATTTGCAACTAAAATATTGGGGCATTGTTAACTAATTTTTCTATACAAATAACAATTTCCATCAATCAACTGCTTTAGCGGCGGGAAGAGGTTGTCAGGTAACTTATCAAGGGAAAACCACTGCCAGCTTTCAACTTTATGAGGTTCTAGGTTTTCTAATTGATCTTCATTTAAACAGTGAGCTTTAAGAAAAATTGACACGTAATGTTTTTGCTCTTCCTCAAAGATATCATTAGTAACGGCTAAAAATTGCGGGTTTTCGATTATAAGATTTGTTTCCTCTAATACTTCCCTGATTACGCACTCTTCAAACGTTTCACCGAATTCCAAATGCCCGCCTGGGTTGCCGTAAGTAGATTCACCGTGCGAGCTAATACGCCTGCCGAGCAATATCTCGTTCTTGCTATTAAATAGGATAATACCGATACCGACGCGTGGGTTGTTAGTCATATCTTATTTATATAAAGAAAATTTCTTTGTTATTTGAGACACTATATCCCATTTACCGTAAAGAACAGCTGCATAGTAAATATGCTCTTCTTCCGTCTTTTTTGAAATATTTTCTATTTGTTCTAAATACGTACCGCCTGTCATGCTATCTACAAATGCCAAATGCATAATTTCAGATTCCTTTGCATTGAGAATAGCTTTTTTTATCTCATTCGATTTACCTCGTAAAACAATATAAGGCATTCCTGAAACTTGCCAATTATTATTGCTTGCATCAATATTCGATTGTAAAAAACAATTAGATTCACCAAGTAAAGCCCCAACTGCAAGCGAAGCATGGGCTATTGCATTCATAGCAACTCCAATATCAATATCTTTATTTACAATTACTACTAACTTATTTTCAAAACTCATATTATTTCCTTCTAATATTTTCCAACGCAGAACCTAATCATTACTTGAAAAAGGTATAATATATATCATATATAAAAGCAATAGATATAATAACAATCCCCGTTACAGTTACTTTTTCTGCATTATAAAGATAACAAACGGAGAGACAGATTGTTCATTTTTCCATGGATATGGCTCATCTTTTTTCCCAAGCGGATGATGGGTTTTGATAATATTAAAACCAGCCATTTTAAAAAACTTTTTATAATCATCTTCAGACCAATAATAATCTTCGAAAGTCAGACCAATATCGGGTAACCGTACTTTTGCCAAATCACCGCTTTTAAGGTTTTGATTTTCCGGATAATCATTATAAAAAGCATGAAGGTTTTTATTAGAATACATAGCTTCTGACCCGATAAGTACTAGGAGTATTCCGTTCTTTTTCATTACTCTTTTAGCCTCAAGTAAATATTTAATCATTTCTTGTTCACTACCAATTTCAAAAAGCACTAAACTTGAAAAAATTAAATCGTATTTATCGGATGAAGATGGTATTACTCCATTTTCAATTAAAGAAAATTCGATTTCAGGCAGGGCTTTTTGAGACTTTTCTAGCATTGCAGAATTAACTTCTACTCCTGTAACTTCGTATCCTTGCTCTAACAAAAATTGGGTAGACAGTCCTGTACCGGAACCGTAATCCAACGCTTTAGTACCATGTACGTATTGTTTTAATAAATCCGGAATATCCCTATATGATAAATATCTAGAGGCACTAACCTTTATTTGATGGTATAGATTGGCTTGTTTTTCTTGTTTATGATCTTGAGATTTATAAAGTTCATTATTAATATCGTTATTAGCACTTACAGCGATATTTATAATAATTATAAAAGCAAATATTAGTGAGGTTTTTAGTTTAAACATAGGAGCTAAATATGATAAAAATTATCAACTAGAAATAGCCAATGTTAACTTATAAGTCAACAAATAATATTTGCAGTTTAGTTAATTTGTAAATTATGTAACTCCTCTATCCCCATTACAGTTACTTTTTCTGCTTTTTTATATGTACAGCATAATTCAGAAAGCTTCAGACAAGATGAATTTAAAGGCGAGCCTGCGGAGCGTACAAAAGTACGTGAGCACAGGCGAGACCTGCAAAATTCGCTTGTATCAAGCTTTCTGAATTATGCTGTATTATTACCTGAATTAATCGTATTAATACTTAATCAATTTAATTCTTCATCCTTGTAATTTCATAATGACACTTTGAATTTACAAGGTAAAATGAAGAACTGATAAACGAAATTAGTGACTGAGGATTACCAGCAATAGACAACGTATAGTAAATATTTGAATATAAATTAGAAACTATTGCTTTTTATACTAATTAGCACTATACTACAAAATAGTAATACTATTATGTAATATAATGTTAGATAGGCAATTAAAATTAGAACTTCCAAAAGGAAAATGGAAAGGTCTATTATTTTAATTTTATCTTTCAATAAACATCCTCAATTTTTGCGTATAATTCTTCCAAGTGATGCTTTATTAATCGCAATAATTTCGCTTCCGGGCTTAGGTTTTTCACTGCCCATTTTTTAATCCAAGGCTCGGCAAGCTGCCACATATTAACGTTCTCATCAAGTTGCCTACCCACCCCTTCAACCATTATTAAAGTTTTTTGCAGTAATAATAGATTCGGTTGTACTTCCATCCCAAAATCTTCGGTAATTTTAAATAGATGAGCAAGCAATTTACCGACTGAAATGTTTTTAGTCGGCGTCCCTACAATAGGTTCGGTAACAGCTCTACAGCTCCCGGCAAATAAATCTAAATCGGTATTTGCCGGAACATAGCCCGCTCTTAAATGCACTTTAGCCACTAATTTATAATCACGACTCAAAAAGCCAAATAAGCTTTCGGCAATAGCTAAGCGGTCTTTTTCTTTCAGCCTCCCCATAATACCGAAATCTAGCAGGATAATTTTACCTTGCTTATCAACCAAAATATTACCGGGATGCAAATCGGCATGAAAAAACCCGTCTCTATAGGCTTGGTTAAAGAACATTACGGCAAAATTTTGAGCAATTTTAGCAGGTTCTAAACCCATTTCTTTTAACAAAGGCGTATCATATATAGAGGCCCCGTCTAACCACTCTGTAGTTAATATATTCTCGGATGTTAAATCCCAATATATTTTAGGAATTATTACGTTATGATCTTCTCGCATATTATCCGCAAGCTCTGAAGCTGCTGCTGCTTCTAATCGTAGATCAAGCTCGAACTTCATAGTTTCATGAAATTTATCGACTACTTTAATAGGTTTTAGCCTTTTAGCTTTAGAGAATTTTGAGACGATTTTTGCAAGAAAATATAGCAGCTTAATATCCCTATTATATTTTTTGTGGATGTCAGGACGCAATATTTTCACTGCCACATACTCACCTGTGGCAATCCTTGCTTTATGTACTTGGGATATTGAAGCGGCGGCGATGGGTGAGTCGTTGAAATATGATATTGTCATACCACGTTCTTTTATGTCATTCCCGCGTAGGCGGGAATCCAGTAATGATTGTTTCTGGATTCCGTGGTCAAGCCACGGAATGACACCATCACAAAAAAATTCCTTCTCTATCATCCCCCTCGCTACCTTACTATCAAACGGCGGTAATTTATCCTGCAATAACCTTAAATGATCTGCAAGATTTGCTCCTATTAAATCCGGTCTAGTGGAAAGGGTTTGCCCGAATTTTATGTAAATAGGTCCAAGAAGAGTTAAGCAATCTACTAAACGCTTACCGTAATTTTCCTGTGATTTTCTAAGTAATGATAGCGGAGCAGAAAATATTGCTAATACATATCCTATAAACTTTAAATAGCTTGGGATACTAACATCAACTGTATTAGTTAAAATTTGCTTTTTACTAACGATACGAACAATACGTATTAGATTAAAAAAATTACAAATCATATATACTCGTTGAACTTGAAAAATTGGCTACGTCGTTTTTGTAAACCTTCAGATGCTCACGTACTATAGTACGCTCCGCTCCTCGGCTTACAAACTCCTTGCTCTTTTCCAAGTTGAACTTCGTCTATCAACTCTTTATTCACAGGAGTATACGCACTATGGATAGCAACGATTCCGCCATTCAGGTTCTTATAATTAACATCTTCAAATCCTGCTTCTTTAATCATTATTCTAAATTCATCTTGCGACGGGAATAAATCTATACTTTCAACTAAATATTCATATGCTTCTTTATTACCGGTAATTACTTGACCGATTTTAGGTATAATATTAAATGAATAGAACTTATAGAACTCTTGAAATAAGCTTTCTTTTACCTTTGAAAATTCAAGACATACAAACTTACCCATAGGCTTTAAAACCCTGTACGCTTCTTTCAAAGCCTTATTGATATCAGGTACGTTTCTAATTCCGAATGCGATAGTATAATAATCAAAACTATTATCCGGAAACAGTAAGCTTTCAGCACTTGCTACCGTAAATTTAAGATTTTGGAATAAATTAAGATCGATAGCTTTTCGCTTAGCCTGTCCTAGCATTTCCTCGTTAATGTCGCTTAGAGTCAAAGAAATATTACTACCCCTATCTTTTGCTTTTTTAGCAAGCTTTAAAGCAATATCACCGCTACCGCTAGCAACATCTAATATATGAGAATTTAGGTTTGGGATTTGCCTAATAAACTCATCTTTCCATAAGCGATGCAGCCCAAAACTCATTAAATCATTCATTAAATCGTACTTATCTGCCACATGGGAAAATACGTTATTTACGAGTGATTGTTTTTCGTTTGCTTCGACTTTTTTAAATCCAAAATTTGTTTGGTTCATGATTTATATATTATATGGAATTTTTATATTGTCGATACCTCATCGTCATTGCGAGGAAAATTACGAAGTAATTGACGAAGCAATCCAGTAAAAAATGCTAATTTATAGCATTTTTTTATTATTTTTCCTGGATTGCCATGTCGCTTCGTTCCGGTGTTGTTGCATGGCTCGAGCAAGTGAAGATATTTTTTGCAAGGGAAAAGAGCTAAAATTAAGCAGCATTAATAAGATTAATAATTTTGCACTTAATTTTAGCCTGAGTTTTCCTACAATCTTCACGTCTGTTAGTT
>DYDX01000064.1 GCA_020404425.1 Rickettsia endosymbiont of Pyrocoelia pectoralis | reverse complement strand
ATATTTTGTCATATCTTCTTAATAACGCAACTACCTATCCTTTTCAAACACTTTTTTTTTCTTTCTTTCCTTCCTTACAATAACTCTTTTTTTACTCTCTTCTAATTCTTCTAATTCTTCCGAGCCATGCAACAACGCCGATTTATTCACGGGATCCAGTTAAAATACTAGAATTATTAGTATTTTTAGTTATTTTTTTGGATACCGTGGCGGGGCCACGGTATGACACAGAGTGGGCTTTTTGCCGCACACCAACCCTCCACGCAATGATGTGAAATACTCAGTGCATAAAAATATCGATTTCATTCCAACCGATTAAATCTAAATTAGCTCTGGTCGGTAAGAATTTAAAACATTCCTGTGCGAATTCAAGTCTATTTTCTCTAATTAACATGTTCTTTAGAACTTCTCTTAATTGATGTAAATATAATACATCTTTTGCGGCATATTCTTTTTGCTCTTGCGATAAATTTTCGGCTCCCCAATAAGAAGATTGTTGCTGCTTGGAAATATTTACTCCGAGCAACTCTCTGCATAAATCTTTAAGTCCATGACTTTCGGTGTAAGTTCTAACTAACTTTGAAGATATTTTAGTACAAAAAATATTCTCTAAATCAATACCTAGATATTTTTTGATTGCCGCTAAATCAAACCTTGCAAAATGGAATATCTTGCACCGCACTTTATCCGTTAATAATGCTTTAAGATTAGGAGCGTTATAGTTTTGGTTTGTAAAATGAACAAGATGGGCATCGCCGTTACCGTTACTAAACTGTAGTAAACATAATTTATCTCTAATTAAATTAAGTCCCATTGTTTCGGTGTCGATAGCAATATCTCCTTCAAATTCAAAATCATCAGGTAAATCGTTTTGATAAATTTTAATAGCCATAAATTTTTATTCTTAATTTTTTGTTGTAAATACTTGTTCCGTCGGAGCAGCAACTCCCAAAACTTTTCTTGCTTGTTCGTCTAACATATCTTTATTTAACGACTCTGTTCTAAGTAATTTTACGTTATGCTCAAGCTCTACTCTTTCTGCTTGCAAGCTCCTTAATTCATCATGGGCTTTTTCAAGCTGCCCGCTTACTTTTAAATATGCAATGATTCCTTTATTGCCGTATATGCAATGAAAAACAAAATATCCAAGTAATAAAGCTAAAAAGATATTTAGTATTATTTTCTTGGAGTTATTATTTAAACGTATCATAAATATTGCACTATAAGAAATAATAACGGCGAGGTTAAAATTATACTATCAAATCGATCTAGCACTCCGCCATGCCCCGGTATTATATGACCGCTATCTTTAATATTAAATTTTCGCTTAAAGTACGAAATAAATAAATCGCTTAATTGTGCTATTAATGCTAATACGGAACTAATAATAAATAAATATATTTTATTCGAAAAATAGTAATTTTCAATATAAAAACTAGGTATAAAACTAATTAAAATTGCAACTAGACCTGCCGATAATATTCCGGTGATTAAACCACTCCAAGTTTTCTTAGGGCTAATTTTTGGAGCAAGTTTTGCACCTTTAAAAGTTTTGCCGCCAATCATTGCAAATGTATCTACCGACCAAATTATGCAAAAATAAAGCATTATAAGCCAATTATTTAAAGGGTTGGTACTTAAAGATATTAACAAACCTATAGGCAAAGGAATGATAATTAAGCCGATCAGTAAATAGCCAACGGAAGAGTGGGTCATGTCGTACCATTCGCTGAGCATTCCCGTAGCTACAAGTAACATTAAAATATAGAATAAAGGTTTAAACCATAATATAGCTATAACAAATAATGGGACTAATACTAACCCCGATAATATCCTAAGATATAGATTCCCTTTTACCAAATGTTCTTTTCCTTTTTGAGTAATCATTTATAGCTTCGTGTATATCATCTTTATTAAAATCGGGCCAATATTTTGCAGAAAAATATAATTCTGCGTAAGCTGCTTGCCAAAGCAGAAAATTACTAATACGAAAAACACCGCCCGGTCTTATTAGCAAATCTACGTCCGGCATATCCTCATCATATAAAGCATTTTGTATATCTTGTTCTGAAATTTCAGTTTTCCCGCTTGCAATAATTTTTCTGCAAGCATCCGTTATTTCCTGACGACTGCCGTAACTAAAAGCAATACAAAGCGTTAATTTGTTATTATTTTTAGTTAATTCTATAGCATTATTTATTTGCTTTTGCAATGCGTTACTTAATAAATTAAGCCTGCCTATTACTTTTATTTTAACGCCGTTTTTATGCAAGCTATTTAGCTCTTTCTTTAAATAAATACTAAGCAAGTTTATTAAAAAAGCTATTTCCGTGCTTGAACGTTGCCAATTTTCGGAGGAAAAAGTATATAACGTAACATAAGGTAGATTAAGGTTAATAAACTCGGGTAATAATTCACGTATTTTATCGGCACCCGCTTTATGCCCTTCGGATTTAGCTAAGTTATGCTGCGTTGCCCAGCGTGCATTACCGTCCATTATTATTGCTAAATGTTTTATACTCGCTGAATTTAAAAAATTGGCTACGTCGTCTTTGTAAACCTTCGGATGCTCACGTACTATAGTACGCTCCGCTCCTTGGCTTACAGACTCCTCGCTCTTTTCCAAATTGAGCTTCGTATCACAATTCTTCATTTCATTTGAGTATATATGTATCATCAATTAAAATTATAAAAAATTAAAACTATAAATTTTGCGGGAGATCGATTCTTACTGATAATCCGCCTAATTCTTTACTGTCTTCAAGATAAAGAAATCCTTTGTGGTCGTTTACTATCTCTTTAGTAATAGCAAGCCCAAGTCCTACATTACTTGTATTTTCAAGGCTTCGAGCTTTATCCGATCTATAAAACGGTTTTAAAACTAAACGTTTTTCGCTATCATCTATACCGATGCCGTTATCCTCGATAATTATTGATATGAAAGATGCGTTACTATTTAACGACACCCTAACCTTAGTACCGTATTTTATAGCATTGCCGATTATATTGGATAAAGCTCTCTCAAAAGAATTAGGCTTAACTTGAATTTTTATATCTAATTCATTATTATTTACAAATTCAATATTTATATGTTCCCATTTTTTTAAAAAAGATTCAATCCAAGGGACAACAAAAACCTCTTCAAATTTTTCCGCATTTTCACCTCTAGCAAAATCTAAATAGGAATTTATCATTTGCTGCATGGTTAATATATCCTGCTTTAACCACTTAGTATCTTCGGTTTCTTCCATTAATTCAAGTTGTAATTTCATTCGTGTTAAAGGAGTTCTTAAATCGTGGGAAATCATAGCAAGCATAGTAGTTCTTTTAGAAATTTGTTTTTCTAAGCGTGCTTTCATTTTTAAAAAAGCAATTCCTGCTTTTCTTATTTCTAAAGCTCCCGAGGGTTTAAAATTCTTGCTTTTTGAAACACCTCGACCAAATTCATCGGCAGTATCAGCAAGGGAAAGTATAGATTTAATTTGATTTTTGGAAAAAATAATAGAAACGGCAAGTAATATAACGGTTAGAGATATCATCCATAAAACGAAAATATAGACTGTAGGGTTAAGCAATAATTTTGCCGGAAACGTAATATATAATATGCCCTTGTTTAATTCTAAAAGTACTTCAATTTTATTTTCCTTGTTTAACTTAACTATATTTTTTTCATGAATTTTAGCACTTAGAATATTTTTAAAGATAAGTAAAGGTTCGTTTAATCTAGGTTGTTTTTTCGGTAATTTTACGTTTTGCTGAAATTGGTAAGATAAATTAAGATAGCTTTCCGATAAATGCGTTACTCCCTTTACACCGTTTCTATGCTCATTAATTAGCGAGTCTATTTCGTTGATAATAATAGTACTGGTGTAGTATGAAACATTATACCAATGCCGATCGTAAAATAGAAATATAGCAATCAGCTGACCTATTAAAATCGGAATGATTATAATCAGCATGAAACGTATAAACAACGTTCTAGGCAACAATTTATAGATAAAGTGCATAACCCTCATTTCGCACGGTTTTTAGGTATTTAGGTTCTTTCGGGTTATCCTCTATTTTATTCCGTATTCTAGTAATTTGTACGTCGATAGAGCGTTCGCTAAGCCCTCCCATTATCTTGGAAAGCTCAAGGCGGCTAATAGAAATGCCAGGGCGTTCTATAAATATTTCAAGTAGCTTCTGTTCGGTAGAGCTAAGCGTCAGTATTTGATTATTTTTAGTAAATTCTTTGGTAGCAATATTATAAAAATTATTGCCGAACTTAATAATATTTTTATCCCGTTTAGAGCTATTGTAATTATTTATTAAATTATTTATACGTAATAGTAATTCCCTTGGTTCAAAAGGTTTCGTAACATAGTCCGAAGCCCCCGATTCTAAACCTTTAACACGGTCATCAGGCTCGGATAGGGCAGTTAGCATTACTATAGGTATGTTGCTACCGGCATCTCTAATAGTAGTAGCAAAATCAAGACCCGTGATCTCAGGTAACATTACGTCTAAAATAATCAAATCATAATTAGAAGTTTTTAATAAATTTTCAGCTTCTATAGCCGAGCTTGCAGTTGATACCAAAAACTCATTTTTATTTAAAAATTGCTTCAAAAGTGCTAATATTCTGTTATCATCATCGACAATTAAGATATGAGCTTTGTACTCTTGCATATATATACTCGCTACTCGCTGAATTTGAAAAATTGGTGTCATTGCGAGGAAATTGCGTAGCAATTGACGAAGCAATCTCAGGATGTTTGATGAGATTGCCACGTCGCTTCGCTCCTCGCAATGACGATGAGGTATCCATACGAACAATGACGTTTTACAATACTCTAATATAAATAAAGATTAATAACAATGACAAAACGTTTAGAACAAGATTTTTGGCATATTTGGATTAACGGTGATTTAGTTCCTTATGAACTAGCTCAAATTCATGCTTTAACACATAGTTTGCATTATTCGGGTGCAGTATTTGAAGGTGAGCGGGCTTATAACGGGAAAGTTTTTAAACTTCGGGAACATACGGAAAGATTAATTAAATCGGCAGAAGTTCTAGGGCTGGAAGTGCCTTATAGTGTTGATGAGATTATAAAAGCCCATGAATTATTAATAGAAAAAAATAAGATTCAGGATGCATATATAAGACCGCTTGTTTGGTGTGGGAGTGAATCGTTAAATATTACTAATCGTGCTTTATCGACTAATTTGTTAATTGCTGCTATTCCTTCTATGCCGAGATCATTTACCGAAGGGATTGATTTGCATGTAAGTCGTTGGCGTAAAGCTGCCCCTAATATGATGCCTACGCAATCTAAATCAGCCGCTCACTATAACATGGCAATAACTAGCAAAAAAGAGGCTAAAGCTCTCGGCTATGATGATGCATTATTATTAGATTATGAGGGGTATATTGCCGAATGTACTACAACAAATATTTTCTTTGTTAAAGAGAATGTGCTATATACTCCAATTGCTGATAGATTTTTAAACGGCATAACAAGGCAAACTATTATCGAGATTGCAAAAAATTTAGGATTAGAGGTAAAAGAGGAGCGTTTGAAGTTAGAGCAGATAGAGAATTTTACCGGTTGCTTTGCCACGGGTACGGCAATTGAAGTGCAGAATATTGACTCTATAGATCTTGGTAATAAAAAAATTATTTTCAATGATCATAAAATAGCGAATAGTTTGAAGAAAGAATATGATGGGATTGTGCGGGTGTAGTAAAATGTCATACCGTGGCTTGACCACGGGATCCATATCAACTTATTTTAAAATTTTAACTGGATACCGTGGACAAGCCACGGTATGACAGTGGGTAAAAACAATGAACAATATATTTAAAGGTTTAATTACCGCATCTATAACACCTTTTAAGGATAATAAATTAGATTTAAAAGCCTTAGAGAAGATGTTAGAATATCAAATAAAGCATGAAGTTGATGCGGTATTAGTT
Source organism: Rickettsia endosymbiont of Pyrocoelia pectoralis (assembly GCA_020404425.1). GTDB lineage: Bacteria > Pseudomonadota > Alphaproteobacteria > Rickettsiales > Rickettsiaceae > Rickettsia. The sequence goes on along the minus strand of DYDX01000064.1, from coordinate 8,440 downwards.
GCCGGTTCTACCGGCGAGGGGAGTAGCTTAAGCTTTGAAGAGTATAAGTTATTACTGCAAACAAGTGTAGAAATTGTTAATAAGCGTATTCCTCTAATAAGCGGATGCTCGTCTAATAATACTGCTTATGTAAGAGAGCTTGCGGCTGAATCCACCAAAATCGGGGTTGACGGTTTTATGGCTAGCCCACCATCTTACGTAAAACCTACGCAAGACGGAATTTATAAGCATTTTGAAGCAATACATGAAGCTTGCAATTTACCTATCGTTCTATATTCGGCTCCGACTAGAAGCGGAGTGGATTTTACCGATGAGACAATATTGAGGCTTAGTAAATTACCTCGTATTAAAGCTTTGAAAGATTGCGGAGTAGATTTAGAACGTCCGCTCAGAATTAAAGCAATTATTAAAGAAGATTTTAATATCCTAACCGGTAACGATGAGGTGGTTTTAGCTTTTAACGCTCAAGGTTCTGTTGGGTGGTTTTCGGTAGCTTCTAATTTTGCTCCTAGGTTATGTAAAGAGCTACTTAATAAGTGGGATAAGAACGATGTTAAAGGAGCTTTAGAAATTCATCAGCGATTACTGCCTTTATATAAAGCTTTATTTGTAGAATCTAACCCCATACCGGTGAAATATGCTATGCATTATTTAGGTTTGTGTGAAAATGAAATTAGGCTACCTTTGACGGAGGCAAGCGAGAGTGCTAAGAAACAAATCGAAAACATTATAACATCGCTATCAATAAAATTATGAGTGAATATAAGAAAGTTATTGCACAAAATAAAAAAGCCCTTTTTAATTATTTCATAGAAGAAAGATTAGAAGCAGGTGTTGTACTAACCGGTAGTGAGGTTCAGTCTTTGCGTCAAGGTAAAGCTTCGATTGAAGAAAGCCATGCGGCTAATGATAGCAATGAAGTATTCCTATATAACTGCCATATTGCAGAATATGAAAAAGCCGGTAGGTTTAATCACTCTACCAGAAGACCACGTAAATTATTGTTACATAATAGAGAAATAAAGAAAATTATCGGTAAAATTAGAATAAAAGGCTATACGTTAGTTGCACTTTCCATGTATTTTAATAAGAAAAATAAAATAAAAGTCGAACTCGGTATTGCTAAAGGTAAAAAACTACACGATAAAAGGCAAGATATTAAAGAAAAAGATTGGAAGAGAGATCAGGGTAGATTGATAAGACAGAAGGGATGAACTCGGTTGCGTGGATAACAACTCGTCATTGCGAGGAGAATTCGCTACGTGGCAATCCAGAAAAAATAATAAAAATGCTATGCATTTTACTGGATTGCTTCGTCAAATTACTACGTAATTCTTCTCGCAATGACGGATAAAGTTAAAAACGATATAAATTAAAAAAGGTTATTTATGCAAAATAGTATTGGAAAAATATTAGTTACATTTTTGGTTATTGTAGGAGGGTTGTTTATATTTAAGACTATAAAAGCATCTTCTACTAAACCGGTATCTATAGAAGTTAAACAAACGGAAGAAGCAAAAAAATGTGAAGAAGAAAGGGTTAAAGAAATTATCAAAGATTATTTACTGAATACCCCTGAGATAATAATAGAATCAATAGAGAACTTACAAAAACGTAAAGTACAAGAAAGCGACGTAAAAGTTAGTAATTATCTTAAAGACAATAAAGTAGATATAGAAGATAGTAAAAGTTTTCCTATCATAGGTAATAAAGAGGGCGATATAACGATAGTTGCTTTTTATGATTATGCCTGTTCTTACTGTAAAAAAGGTGATGCTACTATGAATCAGTTGTTACAGAATGATCCTAGAGTAAAAGTATCATTAAGACCGTTACCTATTCTTGGTGATGCTTCCGAATATTTAGCAAAAATATCTTTAGCGGTTTATAAAATAAATCCTGATAAATTTAAACAGGTTCATGATGAGATAATGAAGATGAGAAGCATCTCTAAAGAGTCCGTAGAAAATATGTTGACGGCGGCAGGCTTAAAGATTACGGAAGTTGAAGAAATTGCCGATAGCTCAGAGGTAAAAGATTTAATTACCCAAAATATGCAGATAGCTAAAAACCTTAAAATTCAAGGAGTACCTGCGTATATTATCAACGCAAAACTAATACCTGGTGCTATAGATTACCCACAGCTGCTGAATATTGTTAAAGAAATTAGGGATAGTAAAGACTCTTAGGCTTTACATCGTCATTGCGAGGAAATTATGAAATAATTGACGAAGCAATCCAGTTATAAAATGCTATGAATTAGCATTTTATATTATTTTTCCTGGATTGCCACGTAGCGAAGTCTCCTCGCAATGACGATATCAGGCAATACCAGAGAAAAGAAGTATATCCACTTGACAATATGCTTTTACGTTGCTAGAATCCTGTTACATACATAACAGCTTTTAAGCTAATAAATAATTCTTCAAACCGCAAGAATAGATAAAATTTCTAATAAAACCTAAAACTAACTCCTAATTTAAATAATATCTTGTTTCCTTTAAAATTAAGGAATTATAGCTATTCATTTCAATTATAATCTATTAATAAATAAAATAATGACCATAATAAAAGAACCTCTAGAAGAATCAAACGCCCCTAGTCTTAACAATAATAATTTTTCAGAAAACGCTAGCATTATCAATTTAAAGCAATTAAAGCGTAAATTGCCGGAAGAATTACAGGCTCAAGCGGAAGAGCTAAAAATCGAAAATGTTAGTTCGCTACTTAAGCAAGAGTTGGTTTTTGCAATTTTAAAGAAATCGGTAGAGCAGGGTGGCTTAATAGTAGGTGAAGGGGTGCTTGAAGTTTTACCCGACGGGTTTGGATTTTTGCGTTCACCGGAAGTGAATTATTTAGCAGGTCCTGACGATATCTATATTTCTCCTAGCCAAATCCGCCGTTTTGGGCTTCGTACCGGTGATACCGTTGAAGGGCAGATTAGAGCTCCAAAAACCGGAGAGCGTTACTTTGCCTTGCTTAAAGTAAATAAAGTAAATTTTGAAGATCCTTCGAAAGCTTATCATCGTGTGCATTTTGATAATTTAACGCCTCTATATCCTGAAGAAAAATTAGGTTTAGAAGTTGAGAATAACAGTAAGAATAATAAAGATTTTAGTACACGTGTTATTGAGCTAGTTGCTCCGATGGGTAAAGGGCAGCGTGCATTGATAGTAGCACCGCCTCGTACCGGTAAAACAGTGTTACTACAAAATATTGCCCATGCTATTACCACCAACAATCCGGAAGTATTTTTAATAGTGCTATTAATAGACGAAAGACCTGAAGAAGTGACAGACATGCAGCGTTCCGTACGAGGTGAGGTTGTTAGCTCTACTTTCGATGAGCCGGCAAGTAGGCACGTTCAGCTTGCCGAAATGGTAATTGAGAAAGCTAAACGTTTAGTAGAACATAAAAAAGACGTAGTGATTTTAGTTGATGCGATAACACGTCTTGCCCGTGCTTATAATACCGTAATACCCTCATCCGGTAAAGTATTAACGGGCGGTGTGGATGCGAACGCCCTGCAAAGACCGAAAAGATTTTTCGGAGCTGCAAGAAATATCGAAAACGGCGGCTCGCTTACTATCATTGGTACGGCTCTAATCGAAACCGGATCACGTATGGATGAGGTGATTTTTGAAGAATTTAAAGGTACGGGTAACTCAGAGATAATATTAGATCGTAAGATTGCCGATAAGCGTATTTATCCTGCAATCGACATAACTAAATCAGGCACTAGAAAAGAAGATTTATTAGTTGATAAAATAATATTAAATAAAATGTGGGTTCTTCGTCGTATCATTGATCCGATGGGTAGCAGTGAGGCAATAGAATTTTTACTTAAAAAGCTTGAACACACTAAAAACAATTATGAATTTTTTGAGTTAATGAAAAGCCCGGCAGAACGTTCGAAAGCTATAGTGAATAATTGATGTTATCTGTCATACCGTGGCTTGACCACGGTATCCAGTTAAAATACTAGAATTATTAGTATTTTTAGTTATTTTTTTGGACCCCGTGGTCAAGCCACGGGGTGACATTGAGGATTTTTCCGATCCACGCAACAACGCCATCACGGGATGACAAAAGCCTAAATTGACTATGAAATTTCTAAAATAAACATATACAAGTTATGAATATAACGCCTGATTATTTAATTGAACGAAAGCACACAAAATCGCAGCTATTAATTTGGAAATTAATAGCGATTATTTTGATTTTGTTATTATTCTTTTTTATCGGTAAAGATTTTGCTCCAAAGGAAATTTTAACCGGTAATAATGAGGATTATATAGCTTCGGTATTAATCGACGGGATAATATTTGAAGAAGAAAAACGAGACAAAAGACTTAATAAAATAGTTGATGACCCTAATATTAAAGCTGTAATAGTTAACGTGAATTCTCCGGGCGGTACGGTAGTAGGGTCAGAAAAAATCTATAATATTCTGCTGAAAATATCTAAAAAAAAGCCGGTAGTTATAGTTATGGGAACAATGGCAGCAAGCGGCGGTTATCTAATTTCGCTTGCCGGTGACTATATAATTAGCCATAACGGTACTATTACGGGTTCAATAGGGGTGATATTGCAAACCGCCGAGATAACCGATCTTGCTCAAAAACTCGGTATTACTTTCAATAATTTTAAATCCGGGGAACTTAAAGCTTCACCAAATCCTACTGAGAAGCTAACTGAAGCAGTAAGAGTAGCAGTGATGGAAAATGTTGAGGATACTTATGACTTTTTCCTTGAGCTTGTTGCAGAAAGGCGTAAAATGACTTTGGAAGAAGTCAAAAAACTTGCCGACGGTAGAATATATTCCGGTCGCCAAGCTCTAAAATTAAAACTTATCGATAGTATAGGTTCGGAAGATACGGCATTAAAATGGCTTCAGGAAGTTAAAAAAATTAATGCTGATTTAGCAGTTAAAGATTATCAATTAAAACCGAAACCAAAGTTAGTAGAAATGATGCTTGAAGATTTTGATAGCTTAGTTCCTAGTTTTTTCAAAAGCGGTGTTACGGGAATTAAAGCAATTTTTCAATAATGTCTACTCAAAATCATTTAATAGATAAAATACACGAAAAACTTAGTGATCTTTCTAAAGAAGATATTAAGGATTCCGTAAACCTCATTTTAGATTATTTAAGCAATTCTCTAAAAGATCAAAATCGTATCGAAATTAGAAATTTTGGCAATTTCTCCATCCGCAAACGTAAATTTTCCGAAAGTAATAAACTGTACAATACGGTTTATTATAGGATGCCTAAAAATTTATTTAAAGACGAGTCTTAAGGACTATCGTCATTGCGAGAAGAAACTACAAGTTTCGACGAAGCAATCTCAGGATGTTTGACGAGATTGCAACAATGCTTCGCTCCTCGCAATGACGATACCAACTTTTTCTGGTCAATACAGTCCCATAAAACCCTTGCATTTTTTTAAAAAATCATTATAATTCCTTAACTTTTTAATAGTAAATTAAAATTTTAATATACATTAACTTGATTTAAGGGGATATCATGCCTAAAAGAAATAATAACAATAATAATCAAAATAAAATTGTTGGAACTAATACCGCCCAAACTAATAGTTATCCTGTTAAAGCTAATGAAAAGCTTTTAAAAGAAGAAGTGGAATTCTTTATAACGAGCCCTAGTGTAAGATCTAATTTATTTAAGGTATCTATCAATAGTAAAGATCTACGAATTTTTGAGTTATTTTCTAAAAACGGCGGAAAATTAACTGCCGCAGAAATACTGCAAAATTTTAAATATATAGCGGCAAATGATAGGGTAGATATTTTAAAATATTGTATAGAGCAGTTAAAGCTAAATCTTGATAAATCTTTTGAATTTGAAAATGAAAAGCTTAATATTATTCATATTGCTGCAGCACATGGGGCTAATAAATGTATTGAGTATCTGCTTAGTAAAAAATATAACATAAATGAGCCAGATGGTCAGAAGATTGTTCCATTGCAATACGCAATATACTCTAAGCATATAGAAACTGCTAAATTACTTATACAAAAAGGAGCTAAAATATATGATTGTGTCATAGATAGTATGGCACAAAGATATACACGAGATGAAGCTATCAAATTATTAGATACTATCCCTAATATAAGAGTTAAGCTTCAATCCTATGAAACATATTCCTATTTATATAATGAAAATATTAATAAGAACCCGGGTTTAAGGGATATGGTGCTGGGTAGGATAGAAAAAGAGTCTGAATCCCTTTCGCAAGAATTAGAATCTATAGCAGAGCTAGTAAAGCCTAGAGATAGCTATTACAAGCTTATACTTGGAAAAGAATATCACTTACTTCCTAAAGTAATAGAAGAACAGCAAAAATTAATTAATAGTAAAATACTGCAATTAAATTCTACAATAAATCATGATAATGATGCTAAGGAGAATATAGTAAACCATGCGTTAGGCATAATTGCAGAAGCAGTTAATATTTATGAAATTTTTAATTTTAACGACAAAGAAGCCTTAGGAGACTATATTGTAGAAATTTTAGAGGAAAATAAAAATCATTCAGAGTTTCTTCAAAAAAAATTGGTATTTTTTTCTGCCAATTTAATGCAAGAATTTCATATTCAATCGGATCATTTAAAAAGCATAAAATATGCTAAAATAATTGAAGAGAATTTATCAGTAATAAAAGCTTTATCGATTGAACAACAAGCTGGTTTTTTTACAAGTTTAGGAATAATTTATTCTGATGAAGTTAATTTTTCAAAAGCATTAAATTATTTATCTACGGCAGAACGATTAAATCCTGTAGTTAATAAGGAAGCGGCTGATGATATAATTTGGAAGAAATATAATATCTATCTTAACATATTTAAAAAACCGCAATCTGCTATTGAGGAAGCAGAAAAAATAACGGATAACGACTTAAAATCGCTGCTATTAATTAAAGCTTCTCTGTTTTTACCGGCTATGCAAAATAAAGAAGAATTGAATAATATATTATTGCAATATAGTTTTGAAAAATTATCACCTAATAAGTTTAAGAATAATTATATCAAAAGTTGTATATATAAGAAGATACAAATACAACAATATGAGGAAAACAGTCAGCCGGAATTAGCTTATTATAAGATATATGATGCTTTATTAAATCAGGAAGCAATTGCAAATTATAATTCTGATTTTACCGTGACACTATCTAAATATTTGTATTTACGTATTAAAAATCAGAATTATAATGAGACCGATGAGTTTTTAAATAGAATATATCAAAAATATCCAAAAATCTTAAATAATCACAATGATATTTTTTTAAAGAAGCAAGAATTTAATTTATATGGATTAAATGATAAGAGTGACAAAATTTTAGCTGATATTAAACCGGAAATGTTAACAAATAAAAGTTGGGTAGATTTAGTTACAACGGGTTACATGGTTAAATTTTACCAAGCAAATTTAAATCAAAATGTAAAAGAAAAATTACCGGTTTATATAGAAACTTTAGAAAAATTATATGAATATTCTTGTAATAATCAATTATCCTCTAAGGTTATTCACAAACTTAAGTCGTTAATACAAAAAGGTGAAGCACTAAAATATACATTAAACCATGAAAAATATTCTAATGATAAAAAAGCTGAAGATTCGGTACAAAAAGTAGAAAAAGTAATAGAAATAGAGAAGCAGCCTACCGTCTCCTCTAATATAATGATACATGAGCCTTTTGTAAGATCCATAACTAAGGAGAAAAAAATAAGCTTTAACGAAATAGAAAAGTTGATAGAAGCAGAAGATTATGAGGCTCTTATACCACATCAAAAACAACTTGAGAATTATTTTGAATATAAAAAGACTGAACTGCAAGAACAACAAAGAAATGAATTTTTTGATATTAAAAAACCGATTTCATGGCATAATGATAAAATATGTTTTACAACTGAATCGGAAGGAGTCGTAGAGATTCAGAAAAATCGTTATGCGGTAATTTCTTCTAAATTAGCTAAGAAGCTTGATAATGAAACTTTCAAGGAGTTTGTTAAGGCTTTAAGTAAAGGGGAGGTAAGTAGAAGTGAAGGAGTAGACGGGGTAAAATACGAAAAAGATTTAGCAGTATTAAAAGTTGCTAGTTTAGATTTAAGATTATTTACCCACAAAAGATATTTAAACGATGATAAAGAGTTGATTATATTTAATAAAATGGGCAATCATGATGCGGTATCTAGGGCTGCTAACAGCTATACAACAGATAATATAGACGCAAGCGAGGTTATAGGCGGCTCACCGAATTATAGTGAGTAAGTTTTTATTATGTGTCATCCCGTGATTTATTCTATAGTACCGGACAAAATTAGAGAATAAGTGAGTCAAGCAGGCTTGAAATAAGAGAAGTGAAGTAGTATAAGGTAAGAATTTCGTTGGCACAAAATGACCAAAATACTACTTCAATCGTT